>JAHFDX010000507.1 GCA_023248785.1 Myxococcales bacterium | reverse complement strand
AACGCGCTGAACGTGCGCAATCTCGACATTTGAGAAAAGGTTTGCGGTCGGTGCTTTGCGTGGCCCCTTGCAGGCTGCCCTTCGCGCCTTAGGTTGACGGACATCCCGAACTCGAGGGGAACCATTCATGCGCGTTGACCGACTCACGACGAAAAGCCAAGAAGCGCTCCGTGAAGCGATTGAACTTGCATCGCGACGGGGTAATCCGGAGCTGCATCCAGAACATTTGCTCTTGGCGCTGCTCACGCAAGAAGAGGGCGCGGGCCCGGCTGTACTAGCAAAGGCTGGGGTCGACGTACCTGCACTTCAGAAGGAAATCGAAAAGCGCGTCGAGAGTTTTCCGCGCGTGACGGGAGGGGCTGAGCCGGGACTTTCCAGACGATCGATGGAAGTGCTTCGTCGTGCGGAAGATGAGGCCAAACAGCTGAAGGATGAGTTTACGTCGGTCGAGCATCTTCTTCTTTCCATGGTGAAGGGCGACCGCGAGCTCGAAGTGCTCTTCATGCAGCACGGGCAGGTCACACACGAAACGTTGCTCGCGGCACTTGCGCAAGTCCGTGGCAATCAGCGCGTCGTGGATCGTGATCCCGAAGGAAAGTTTCAAGCGCTTGAGAAGTACTGTCGCGATTTGACCGAAGAAGCGCGCAAAGGAAAAATCGATCCCGTAATTGGGCGAGACGAAGAAATTCGGCGCGTCATGCAAGTGCTCTCGCGGCGAACGAAGAACAATCCCGTTTTGATTGGCGAACCCGGAGTCGGAAAGACCGCCATCGTGGAAGGTATTGCGCAGCGAATCATTCGAGGCGATGTGCCAGAGACGCTCAAGAACAAACGCTTGGTGTCTCTCGACATGGGTGCGCTTGTGGCGGGCGCAAAATTCCGCGGCGAGTTTGAAGATCGCTTGAAGGCCGTACTCAAAGAGGTTTCTGCCGCGACGGGGCAGATCATCCTGTTCATCGACGAGATTCACACCATCGTGGGAGCGGGTGCTGCGGAAGGCGCGATGGATGCCGCGAATCTATTGAAGCCCGCCCTGGCGCGAGGAGAGCTCCGCTGCATTGGCGCGACGACGCTCGATGAGTATCGAAAGCGGATCGAAAAGGATCCCGCGTTAGAAAGGCGTTTTCAACCCACGTTCGTTTCGGAGCCGACGGTGGCGGACACTATTGCCATCTTGCGAGGGTTGAAAGAACGCTACGAGATCCATCATGGCATCCGTATCCAAGACGCAGCTCTTGTGGCCGCTGCAACACTTTCGGACAGGTATCTGACTGAACGCTTTTTGCCGGACAAGGCGATCGACCTTGTCGATGAAGCGGCGGCAAAGATAAAAATGGAAGTCGACAGCATGCCGGCCGAGATCGATGCCGTGCAGCGCAAACTGACGCAACTGCAAATTGAAGAGGAGGCCCTGAAGAAGGAACGCGACCCAGCGTCGAAAGCGCGCATGGCAGACGTTCGAGCGGAAGTTGCTGATCTCCAAGCGAAGATGGAGACGATGCGTGCGCAATGGATGCGCGAGCGAGAGATCATCCAGCAGATCCGAAAAGTGCAACCAACGCTCGAGGAACTTCGCACACAAGCCGAAGAAGCCCAACGAAAGGGCGACCTTGGAAAAGCAGCAGAAATCACCTACGGGCGCATTCCGGAATTAGAAAAGAAAATTGATGAGTTCCGAAAAGCTTTGGCTTCGGTACAAACCGAGCAAGCGTATTTGAAGGAAGAAGTGACGGATCAAGACGTGGCTTCGATTGTGGCGAAGTGGACGGGCATTCCAGTAACGAAAATGTTGCAAGGGGAGATGGACAAGCTCTTGCGCATGGAGGACGAACTCAAGAAACGCGTTGTTGGGCAAGAAGACGCCATCGTTGCCGTGTCGAATGCGGTTCGGCGATCGCGGGCGGGCTTGTCCGATGAGCAGCGACCGATCGGTAGCTTCTTGTTCTTGGGTCCTACGGGTGTGGGCAAGACGGAACTTGCAAGGGCCCTTGCGGAATTTCTGTTCGACGATGAGCGCGCCATGATTCGCCTCGATATGAGCGAGTACATGGAGAAGCACGCCGTATCGAGGTTCATTGGTGCACCTCCCGGTTACGTTGGATACGATGAAGGTGGGCAATTGACGGAGCCCGTACGGCGCAGGCCGTATTCGGTGATCTTGTTCGACGAAGTGGAAAAGGCGCATCCAGACGTGTGGAATGTCCTTTTGCAGGTGCTTGACGACGGGCGCCTCACAGATGGGCAGGGGCGAACGATCGATTTCAAGAACACCGTGATCATTTTGACGAGCAATGTTGCGTCGCTTCAAATTCAGGCAATTGAAGATCGCGAAGGTCTGGATCAGCAAACCAAACGCGACCTGTTGCAGCGCGCTGTGCAAGAGGAGTTGAAGAAATTATTTCGGCCGGAATTTCTCAACCGACTAGATGAGACAGTCATCTTCTCGCGCCTCGAGAAGGATCAAATTCGTCGCATCGTCGATGTGCAAATGAAGCGTTTTTCCGATCGCCTCGCGCGCAAAAATTTGTGGGTCGAGATCACAGATCGTGCGCGCGATTTCTTGGGCGAAGCAGGGTGGGATCCAGCATTCGGAGCCCGGCCTCTCAAGCGCGCGATTCAGCACCTCGTTGAAGACCCGCTTGCCACGCGAGTACTTGCTGGCGAGTTTGCTCCCGGCTCTCACATTCTTATTGAGTACAAGGGTGGGGACGAGTTGGCGCTCAGCCCGCGCGTCCAAAATTGAGGGTTTGATGTAGGTCGTTATCGCCTAATTACCGACACATGTCGTATGGCAGTTGGGTCATAAGGCTGAGGCGCAAATGACTCGACCGGGTCAATAGAGCCGTAACTGTGTCACGGTTGGCTCACACCCTGTGTCAAAGGTGCGACGCTAGCGTTGGGGCCTTGGCTGGGCTGGATAATGGGCCAAAAAAAGTGGCAGTTTCTGCGTGTGGAGGAGGTCAATTTTCATTGGCACGATAGATGCTTACATCAATAAGGCAGATGGCCCGTCCACCCGTTCGTCGCCCTATGCCGAGCAAGTCCACTTCGTGGATGGCGTTCTTGGCGACGGCCCTGTTAGGCGAGAACGCGCGCACCCTTCGTGCCCTGATTCGTGCGGAAGGGTTGCCGGCGGGTAGGTATCGGCTCGTCGTGCAGTCGTACGCGGCGGGTCGTCAAGGCGTTCCGCATCGTGATGCGCGACCACTCGGGTCGGTGCAGCGGGCGGTAACGGGGGCCCAGTTGGTTCACGGGGTTACTGTGGAGCTTCTCGAGGTTTCTGCCGGCGACGGGCTCCATGCGCCGTACTTGGTTGCGTGGGTTGAGTCGGGCGAGCCGAATCTTGAGTTCGACGCACGAAGGGCAAGGCCGCGCGCAGGCAGCGTCTACGGGACAGCGCACGCGGCAAATCGAGATGAGACGACGCATCTGCGGCTCACGCGCGCAAAAGTGGCCTGAGATCTCTTCCGGTATCCCGTGAGCTCACACAAGGGGCCGGGGGATAGGGGCAGCTCGGAGGGGAAGGGGACCGCGACGTGCTACGCATGAGGTGTGACTGCGGCACCTTCGCTCTCGTCCAACGCACTTGGTCGCCCGAGCGCACTTGCGGAACTAGCCCTCGCACTGCCCGTCTTTGTC
>JAHFDX010000506.1 GCA_023248785.1 Myxococcales bacterium | reverse complement strand
GATAACAGTCGCGCTTTACGCCGCGACGCTCTATTACGCGCAGCGTGCACCTATCGAAAAGACGATGGGTATCGTCCAAAAAATCTTCTACTTCCACGTTCCAAGCGCGTATGCGATGTATCTCGGCGCAGCGGCGTGCTTCGTAGGAAGTGTGACCTACCTGCTCAGGCCGACCGAAGCGCGCGATGCGTTCGCGCAAGCGGGTGCTGAAATCGCCGTCGTGTTTGGGGCCATCGTGCTCACGACCGGGCCACTTTGGGCGGCGAAGGCGTGGGGATATTTTTGGACGTGGGATCCACGGCTCACAACGTCGATGCTCAGTGTTCTCGTCTACGTCGCGTATCTAGTGCTGCGTTCGTTTGCGGGGGATGGCCCGGCCGAACGAAAGTTCGCAGCAGCGCTCGGAGTGCTTGGCGCAGCAAATCTACCGATCATTCACTATTCGGTTCAAAAGTGGAGCGGCCAACATCCGACGGTGATCACCAGCAAAGGTGGGGGCCTTGGGCATCCCGACATGTATCGGGCCCTTGGGCTGTCGTTCGCAGCATTCACCCTATTGGCCATTCTCTTATTGTGGACGCGAACGCGCCTCGAAGTTGCGCGACGAAGCGTCGCGTCGCTCGAGGATCAATTGTTCGAAGAGGAGGAGTGATCATGCACTACGCAGCCAGCGATGTACCAAAAGAACCTCCGCCACCTGCGCCGTCGGACCGGAGCACCACGTTCCAACCAGCGACTGGGGGCAAGGAAACGTACAGTGGTGGGACGCTCCTCGTGTCGGCGTACGGCGTGCTTTGGTTCATTCTGCTCGGCTGGTTATTCTCCATGTGGCGCAAGCAACGCGCGCTCGATGTTCGACTCCACACCCGCGAAACGAAAATTAGAAATTTAACACACCGAGCACCGCACACTTTATTTTCATCCCGGGCGTGTTGCTCATCGGGATCGTGATCGGTTGGATACTCGGCGGACGAGCCGCACGACAGCAATTGGAAGCGCGGCGGAAGCGACTTCGCGAATAGGCCTCGGCGATTAGGTTTAGGTGAGGAACAGACCATGCTCAATTTTGCATACTCCGAAGAACAACGCGCGCTCATCGATGTGGCACGGCGTTTCGCGCGCGAACGAATTATCCCAGTGGCCGCCCGATGCGATGAAGAGGCGCACTTTCCGCAGGAGGTCTTCGAAGACGCGTGGAAGCTCGGACTTGTGAACACAACGTTGCCTTCGGAATATGGCGGCGCTGGCCTTGGTGAGCTTGAAGGAACGCTCATCACCGAAGAACTCGCCTATGGGTGCGCAGGCATTACGACGAGCCTTTATTGTAACTCGCTAGGCTACACTCCAATCAAACTCGCCGGGACCGCGGAGCAAAAAACGAAGTACCTCGGATGGCTCGCGAAAAAACCAACGTTCGTGAGCTATGCCACAAGTGAACCCGGGGCTGGCAGCGACGTGGCCGGTATGCAGACACGCGCTACGAAAGATGCGAACGGAGGCTACGTTCTAAACGGCGCAAAACAATGGATTACCAACGCCACGTTTGCGAGTTTCTATGTGATCTTCGCAACGGAAGACCCTTCGCTAAAACACAAGGGAATCGGCGCATTCATCGTCGAGCGTGACCAGAAGGGCATCAAGGTGGGCAAACACGAGAACAAGCTCGGTCAACGCGCGAGCGACACGGCTGCGGTGATGCTCGAGGATGTCCGAGTTCCTGCGTCGCAGGTGCTTGCATTGCCAGGGTTCGGGTTCAAGCTTGCAATGGAAACGTTCAACCAGACCCGACCTGAAATAGGTGCACTTGCGGTGGGACTTATGCGTCGTTGCCTCGACGAAAGCGTCGGGTATGCGAAAGAGCGGAAGAGCTTCGGGCAACCGATCGGCGAACACCAAATGGTACAAGCGATGATCGCCGACATGGCCGTGCGCGTCGAAGCGACGAGCTTGCTCGTTCGGAAGGCGGCGTGGAATCTCGACAACGGTATTCGCAACCCGGTTGTGTCGTCGTACGCAAAAGTCTTCGGTGCTGACAGCGCGATGCAATGCGCCATCGACGCGGTACAAATTTTTGGCGGCTACGGTTACACGAAGGAGTACCCCGTCGAGAAACTGATGCGCGACGCAAAGCTTCTCCAGATCTACGAGGGAACGAGCCAAGTGCAGCGCATGGTCATTGCCAAGAACGTGCTCGCGTGAAATGGGTGGTCCTCGCATCGTTCGCCGTTTCCGCGGTGGCGTGCGGCGGACCGGACCCCGAAACACCACGCACCGATGAACCACGCGTCATTGTCGGCACAACCGCTTCCACGCAAGGCAGATATCTTCTTGTCGAGCACCGATCGTTTTTGACCCTCGCGGTAAGACAAGCGGCAGAGATCTCAATAGTCCACCTGCGCGACCATCTGGGCGGACTCGCCGACCGCGCCGACGCGTGTGTCACACGCGAACTCGCTCAACACACCATTTCAAACGGCGCCGTACGATTCACAACCACTATCGATGCCCGCGGCACGATTGTAGAGCTGAGCCTTCAAGCAGATCCCCCTTCGGCATCAAAAGGTGCGCTGCTTTGCATTGCGGCTCCGCTGCGATTTATTGACTTTGGTCAGAGCACCTCCGTCCAACGCACGTTCGTATTGGACGTCTTACTAGGGCCCACCACGCCCGCCGGAAGCGGTTCGTCCTCACCCTTCGATGCCGGTTCCACTCGAGATGGAGATTTGTAACTGGACCGTATGACTTTTGAGACGCTTAGAAGCTTTGAAATGTCATGCGCTTAGGCAAAGGATGAGCACGCAATTTCGGACCGCTGGAGGAATCACCATGGGTCGCAATCTGATCGTACTTTCATCGCTCGTCATCTTCGCCTGCTCGTCGGATGACACCGGTTCGGTTGACCCAGGCGCGGGCGACCCATCCGACCCCACGGGGGAACAAGGCGGCACGAACCCATCGCCAGGGCCTGTAAATCCCTCAACGCAAGTGACGCCGACCTCAGCCGCAGTGGCGACCGATCTATCCATCACAGAAATCGCACTCTTTCAGGGAGTGAAGGTCTCTCTCATTAAGAACGGCGAACCCGCCTCGTCCCGTGGAGTGTGGGCTCCTGCAGTGAGCAATCGCCCAGGCCTGTTGCGCGTCTACGTGGCGCCAGTTGCGGGGTACAAATCGCGCGATGTCAACGGTGTGGTCGAACTTTCCCTAAACGGAGCGGTTATTGCTACTCGAACCGCAAATTCGCATATCTCGGGGACGTCTACCGAGGGGGTGCTTTCCTCGACGCTGAACTTCGAGCTCTCGGCCGCCGACCTCGCGCCAGGTATGGCCATGAAAGTACGAGTGCTTGCGGATTCCGATGCCCAAGCAAGCGGAACACCTGCTCAATACCCAGCTGACAGTTCTGCGTACGAGTTGCCCTTGAGCACGTCCGGAAAACTCCGGGTTAAGCTCGTCCCGGTGAAGTACAACGCCGACGGTTCGGGCCGCCTCCCCGACGTAGGCGCCGCGCAGGTCGAACGTTACCGAAAGGGTTTTTTCGAACAGTATCCAGCCACGCAAGTCGAGATTTCGGTGCGCAGCGAATACGCATGGTCAAAGACCATCGGCGCGAACGGAAGCGGATACGGGTCGATCCTGCAAGCGAT
>JAHFDX010000505.1 GCA_023248785.1 Myxococcales bacterium | reverse complement strand
GCGATTTTTCGCGCGCATGGGGTGGCATCGCCTCGCTCGAGCTCGGCTTGTCCTCGGTTTGGACGGCGGCCCACGAGCGTGGCATCGGGTTGCCAACCGTCGTTCGCTGGATGTGTGAAGAACCCGCCAAACTCGTCGGGTTGTATGGTCGGAAGGGACTCATTGCCAAGGGAGCCGATGCCGACCTGGGGATCTTTCGCCCCGACGACCTTCGAACGATTCGCGGCACAGATCTCGCTCATCGGCACAAGCTCACACCGTACGACGGGCGCCTTCTTCGGGGTCGGATCAAACGTACCTACCTGCGCGGTCGCCCCGTGTACGATGCAGGCGCGTGGTTCGGGCCGTTCGGCACGTGGATCACACGAGGGTGACGACGATGGCAGACTTTACGGAACTCATCGATCTCGCCTCGCTCAAGTTAGGGGCGACGGCGCTCTACGCGAACGACGATTTTTTCGCGTCGAAGGACAACCTTCTCAAGGTCGAGCGACCGATCTTCATCGAAGGAAAGTACACCGATCGCGGCAAGTGGATGGATGGGTGGGAGTCTCGACGAAGGCGGACGCCTGGTCACGACTTCTGTTTGATTCGGCTTGGCGCGCCTGGCCTCGTTCGCGGGGTGATCGTCGACACGGCGTTCTTCAAGGGCAACTATCCAGAGGCTTGCAGCATTGAGGGATGCTCCCTGCAAGGGCAGCCGACACCCGAAGAATTGCTGAGCGCATCAACGCCGTGGGTCGAGGTCCTTCCCAAAGTCGCACTTCAAGGCGACAGCGCGAATCGCTTCGAGGTGCATAGCGCGCATCGTTGCACGCACTTGCGGCTCAACATCTTCCCCGATGGCGGTGTTGCACGTTTACGCGTCCATGGCGAGGTGGTTCCCGATCGAAGATGGCTTGGCCCCGAGAGTCACACACAAGAAGTAGATCTTGCGGCGGCAGAGAATGGCGGAGTCGTCGTTCTCTGCAACGACATGTTCTTTGGGTCGCGCCACAACCTCATCATGCCGGGCCGCGCGGTAAACATGGGCGATGGTTGGGAAACTAAGCGCAGTCGCAAGGAAGCCCCAGATTGGGCGATCGTGCAACTTGCGGGGCAGGGGACGCTTACGCGCATCGAAGTTGACACAAATCACTTCAAGGGAAACTACCCCGAGAGTGTTGCGATCGAAGTGTGCGATGCACGCCATCGATCGATCGACGACTTCATCGCCGATGAAGCCGGGTGGGCTCCGTTGCTTGAACGAACCAAGCTGCAGCCTCACACGCGGCATTTCTTTGAGCACGAACTTCTACCCCATGCGCTTGCGACGCACGCACGGGTCCGCATCTTTCCGGATGGGGGGCTGAGTCGCTTGCGCCTTTGGGGCATGGTGAGCGAGGAAGGGCGCGCAACGGTGGGGCTGCGGTTTTTGGCCACGTTGGCCCATCACGATCTAGTTGCGACGCTGCGCGCATGCTGTACTTCGCAGGCATGGGCGGAGGCGGTTGCAAAACAAAGGTCGTTTTCGTCTTTTGACGATCTTGTGAAGGTGAGCGATCGCGTGTGGCAGGCGCTCGGGCATGGTGATTGGCTCGAGGCCTTTCGCTCCCATCCCCGAATCGGAGAGAAGAAGTCGGATGTGAAGCGAAGCGCGGTTGCTCAGCAATGGTCGGCCCGTGAGCAGACCGGTGTTTCAAATGCGAGCGAGGCAGTACGCGCGAAGCTTGTCGAGCTCAATCGCCTATATGAGGACCGCTTTGGTTACATTTACATTGTCTGTGCAACAGGCAAGAGCGCCGAGGAAATGCTTGCCATTGCGGAAAATCGCCTCGGAAATCCGCCTGAACGCGAGATTGTCGTTGCGGCCGAGGAGCAGCGAAAAATCACGAACCTTCGTCTCGAAAAATTGGTGAAGCGATGAGCCCAATCACAACGCATGTGCTCGACACCTCGCTTGGCCGCCCGGCAGAAGGTGTCACCGTCACGCTCGAGTTCCGTGGTGCGAATGGGATCTTTCAGCAAGTGGGGTTTGGAACTACGGACGCCGATGGCAGGCTGCGAACACTTCTGTCGCCCGAGGCATTTCATGCGGGCTCGTACCGCATCACGTTCGATGTGCGATCGTACCATGCGGCCCAAGAGATCGATGGATTTTATCCGGAGATACCGATCGTCTTCTATGTGCGAAGCGTCGATCAACACTACCACGTGCCGCTTCTTTTGAGCCCGTGGGGGTACAGCACGTACCGCGGAAGTTGAGACAAACTTTCCGCACGTCGCGCTCCTCAACCCCATTCCTTCCTAAGCCCGAGTGCCCTACAACCTAGTCAGCTAAAGGAGCATACGATGGCTGATTCGTTTGGTGCGCGCGCAACGTTAAACGTGGGCGCGGAGTCGTACGCAATCTATCGCCTGGACGCCGTCTACAAGAAGTTCCCCGAGGCCGAGCGGCTTCCGTTTTCCCTAAAGGTCTTGCTGGAGAACCTACTGCGAACGGAAAACGCTCTTTCCGTTCGCAAGGAAGACGTCGAGGCAATGGCCAGGGTCGATGTAAAAGTAGCCCCCGACCGCGAGATTGCGTTTTCACCAGCGCGCGTTCTTTTGCAGGATTTCACGGGTGTTCCCGTAGTGGTCGACCTCGCGGCCATGCGCCAAGCCGTTCGGATGCTCGGTGGAGATCCCAAGCGCATCAACCCGCTCGAGCCCGTTGAACTTGTGATCGACCACTCCGTTCAGGTGGACGAATTCGGATCGGCCAAGGCACTTATTCGCAACTCGGAACTTGAATTTGAACGTAACAATGAGCGTTACCAATTCCTAAATTGGGGCCAAAAGGCGTTTCAGAACTTTCGCGTGGTTCCCCCCGATCAAGGCATCGTTCACCAGGTGAACCTCGAGAATCTCGCTCGGGTTGTCATGACGAAAAATGGTGTGGCCTACCCCGACACGCTCGTCGGGACCGACTCGCACACAACAATGATCAATGGGGTCGGCGTACTCGGTTGGGGCGTCGGAGGAATCGAAGCGGAAGCTGCCATGCTGGGACAGCCCGTGTCGATGCTGATTCCGAACGTCATTGGCTTCAAACTCACGGGCAAGCTGCCCGAGGGTACAACCGCGACCGACTTGGTTCTGACGGTCACGCAAATTCTTCGCAAGAAGGGCGTGGTTGGAAAGTTTGTGGAGTACTACGGCGATGGACTGTCGTCGCTGCCACTCGCTGATCGCGCGACGATTGCAAACATGGCGCCCGAATACGGCGCGACGTGCGGCATTTTCCCAATCGACGAGGAAACGCTGCGGTTTCTTCGCTTTACGGGCCGTCCCGAGTCGACGGTCAAGTTGGTCGAGGCGTATTCGAAAGCGCAAGGGATGTTCCGTGTCGATGGTGCAAAAGACGCTATCTACAGCGACACGCTCGAACTCGATCTCGGGACCATCGAACCTTCACTGGCGGGCCCGTCGCGGCCTCAAGATCGCGTGCGTCTCGCAGATGCAAAGAAGAGCTTTTCCGACGTGCTCGTCAAGTCGCCGAATCCCAAGGGGCAGAGCAAGCCTGTTTCCGTCTCGGTAGGTGGCAAAACCGTGGAGCTCTCCGATGGCTCTGTTGTGATTGCGGCGATCACGAGTTGTACAAACACGTCGAACCCCTCCGTTCTCATG
>JAHFDX010000504.1 GCA_023248785.1 Myxococcales bacterium | reverse complement strand
CGCGAATGAGGCTCTTCAAGCGCGCCAGGTCTTTCCGATTGGCTCTAAGCCAACTACCCATTTGCCAAACAACCCATAAGGGAGCTACGTCACTTTGAGTGATGCGCGCATGCGCCTTTGATTACGGTACGGTTCGCGTCGGTGTAGCGGTGGTCGACGAGTTAGGCCTGCTTGCTCATCCAAGACCGGCGTTGCCCGGTCGTGATCGCGCGGCACTTCTCCAAGCCATTTGCGAGCTCGTACGCGATGAGTCCATCGAGCACATCGTGGTGGGCTTACCCCTCGACATGAAAGGAACCGAAAGCGGGTCCGCGAAAGCCGTTCGCGTGTTTGCGACGGAAATCGCCAATGCAACGGGCTTGTCCGTGGAGTTGTGGGACGAGCGTCTCTCCACCACGCAGGCCCATCGCGCGATGGCGGAGCACACAACGACTCGGCAGCGTAAAACACGTGTCGATTCGGCGGCCGCGTGCATTGTCCTGCAAGCGTGGCTGGAAGCGCAACGAGGGCGCCGTTGAAACGCAAGCGTTCGTCGCGGCGGCCGAGTCGCGTTTTGCGAGGCACATCGCGTTGGAAGACATGGACGCTGCGTGTGCTTGGTGCGCTGGGGGTTTTCCTCTTAGTTGCGGCGGTGGTTGCGCTTGTCGCGTATCCGCGGATGCGTGGGCCAAGCACGGGACTCTCTGTAGAGATTTCGATTGCCGATGGTGCCTCGGCGAGCGATGTTTTGCGGCTAGTTTGCGAGAAAAAACTCGTGTCATCGTGCGCGGCCTTCGGCTTGTATTCACAGGCGATGCGACCGCAAGTTCGCCCTGGTCCGCATCTACTGTTTGATGATTTGTCACCGGGCGAGTTGCTTTTAAGGCTTGAGCGCCGGGGAGCCGCAACGCGTGTCACATTCCCCGAGGGATTTACCCGTTTCGATATGGCAAAGCGCTGTGAAGAAAAACGCATTTGTGCGGCACGCGCATTTCTTGAGGCAACCACCGACGAAACGCTCTTACGCACTCTCTCTGTTCCAGGTTCAACGGCCGAAGGGTTTCTCTTTCCGGCGACGTACGATTTTCCGGGTGATTCGGATCCGCGCGATCTCGTACGGAGGCTCAAGGTCGAGTTCGATTACAGATGGGCGGCGCTTATTGAACACCGAAACGCCGAGCTGCTCGAGCTTCGGCAGACGCTCAAGTGGGGGCAGAGGGAAGTGGTCACGCTTGCGTCCATGGTCGAGAAGGAGGCGCGACACGACGAGGAGCGCCCGCTTGTCGCGAGCGTTTTTTTGAATCGCCTGCACGACGAGTCGTTCACGCCCAAACTTCTTCAGTGCGATCCAACCGCGGGCTACGGATGCCTAGTCATGCGTGATCTCATTCCGACGTGTTCCTTGTACACAGGAAAGGTAACTGCGGCGATCGTGCACGATGCATCGAATCCGTACAGTACCTATGCGCACGAAGGGCTGCCGCCGGGACCCATCGCAAACCCGGGATTCATGTCACTCGAGGCCGTGCTTTCGGCTCCGCATACGAAGTACTTGTTCTTCGTGGCGCGCGGCGACGGTCGACACACCTTTTCGGAAACGTTTGACGCGCACCGCGATGCCGTCCATCCGAAGAAACCCCGTTGAACGGCTTTGCGTAGTAAAACCTCTAACCGTGTCTTGGTTGGTCGGCGACATCGGCGGAACCAATGTGCGGCTTGCCCACATCGGGCCACGCGGGATCATTCAACAGTGGCGTGATTACAGCGCGAAGTACGCGAGTTTGGTCGAGGCAGTTCGTGCGAGCGGTATTGAGCTCCTCGGTCTGAAGGGCGCATGTTTTGGGGCCGCTGGTCCGGTGGAGAAGGGAAGGTGTGTGGTCACGAACCTTCCGTGGGTGCTCGATGAGCGAAAGCTACGCCGAGGTCTCGGATTGCCGCATGTGCGGTTACTCAACGATCTCGCCGCGATGGCGTGGGGGGCCACCCAAACGAAGAAGCGCGTCTCGCTTCAGCGCGGCAAATCGAAGGGCAACATCGCTGTGCTCGCTGCGGGCACGGGTCTTGGAGAGGCCGCGTGGATCGAAGCTGACAACGGCGGGCTCGTTCTCTCCACCGAAGGCGGTCACGCCGACTTTGCGCCGCGAACGCGTGAAGAGTTCGAGATTCTCGAGTTTGCCGCCGCTCGGCTATCGGGACGCGTGAGTTGTGAGCGAGTTCTTTCGGGGCCGGGGCTCACATTGCTTTATGATTTTTATCGCGATAGGCGGCGGTATGGGGAATCACGGCAAGCCGCGCACGAACGAGAAGCTGCTGCCGACCCAAATCGTGTCATCCTCGCGTTGTCGAGGAAGCGCGGACATCGCGCTGCTCGCGCTGCGGTGGATGCATTCGTTTCGCTCTACGGAGCGGAAGCCGGTAATCTCGCACTTCGCGTGCGTGCCTCCGGCGGAATCTGCATCGGTGGTTCGCTCGCAAACGCGCTTGCGAATGAGCTTCGAAGTAAGCACTTTTTTTCAGCGTTGCATGACAAAGGCCGATTTGCACCCTGGCTCAAGTCTCTGCGCATCGACTTGATTACCGATCCCGACATCGCGCTTCACGGCGCCTTTGTCTTTGCCACTCAAGGCTGCGTAAGGTCCACACTCGGTCTACAAGTGACCCAAAAGGAGAAATGATGTCGCGTTTCGAAGCCATCACTGAAAAGGCAGTGTTCACGATCAAGGCGCTGTCGATGGATGCGGTCGAGAAGGCCCAAAGCGGTCATCCGGGAACACCGATGGGTCTCGCGAGCATCGCATTTGAAATCTATGCGCACTACTTGAGGCACGATCCGAAAGATCCAAAATGGATAGGGCGCGATAGGTTCGTGTTGTCGGCAGGACACGCTTCGATGCTTGTGTATTCGATACTGCACATGTCCGGTTACGAATTGCCCATGAGCGAGCTCAAGGCGTTTCGCCAGTGGGGCTCGAAAACGGCCGGTCACCCCGAGCACCACCACACGCCGGGTGTCGAGACCACGACAGGGCCGCTGGGGCAGGGCATCTGCAACGCTGTCGGAATGGCGCTCTCCGCTAAAATGAAACAGGCGAGGTTCGGTTTCCCGTATGAGGACATCCGTGTGTTCACGCTCGCGTCCGACGGCGACCTCATGGAAGGTATTAGCGGTGAAGCGTCGAGCCTCGCGGGGCATTTGGGCCTCGACAACCTCGTTGCGTTCTATGATGACAACCGAATCACCATTGAGGGCGACACCGAGCTCGCGTTCAGCGAAGACGTCGGCAAGCGTTACGAAGCGTACGGGTGGTTCGTGCAGCGCATTGATGGCCATGATCACGCGGCCATTCGTGGGGCCCTCGATCGTGCGCGCGCGGAAAAAGGACGTCCGTCCTTCATTGTTGCGCGAACGCATATTGCGCATGGCGCTCCGAACGCGAAAGACACGCATGGTGCACACGGCGCCCCGCTCGGAAAGGAAGAGATCGCGCTGACGAAAAAGGCGGCAGGTTGGGATCCTGAGAAGCACTTTCACGTTCCCGATGAAGTGTACGCGGCGTTTCGCGCGCGCGCCGATGAACTCGCGAAAGAGCATGGGGCGTGGAAGAAGAAGTACGATGAATGGCGCGGCGCCAATGCCGAGCTTGCAAAAGCGCAGGATGCATTCGAAAGCAAATCGTTTCCCAACGAT
>JAHFDX010000503.1:2091-3688 GCA_023248785.1 Myxococcales bacterium | reverse complement strand
CGCTCGGCGTGATCCATCGCGATGTTAAGCCTGAGAATGTGCTCATCGCGAATGGCGATCCCCCGTCATCAAAGTCGTCGTCTGCGGAAATTAAGCTCACGGATTTTGGGATCGCGAAGTTGCTCGACGCCCAAGGCGTAACGTCCACGGGTCAAGTGCTCGGAAGCCCCGCGCACATGTCACCCGAACAAATTGAGGGTGCCGACGTTACTCCGCGGTCTGACATTTTTGGGCTTGGCGTGTTGCTTTACGAATCGATGGTGGGGCATCTCCCGTTCGAAGGAAATAACCCGGCACAAGTGCTTCGCCGCGTTCTCGATGGTGACTACGCGCCAGCGGATGTCGAGAATGCAAGTGTGGGTCGATCGTGGTCTGCGATTTTGGGTCGTGCGCTGGAGCGCGAGGCAGAGGCTCGTTATGTCGACTGCCAAGAAATGCGACAAGCCATCGGACGTGAACTCGACCGCCTCGATGTGGTCGACCCGCGTGCGGAAATTCAGGCGTTCCTTGCGTCGCCCGTTGAGTATGCCGAGTCGCATAAAAAACGCATGATCAAGGCACTGCGAAAGAGTGCCGAGAGGGCGCGCCGCGAAGACGACAGCTTGCGCATTGCGGCCGACTACAACCGCGCGATTGCCTACGCACCCGATGACCACGAACTATTGCGTGCTCTTGCGACGATGAATGCGCAAAGGCGGCGTGGCCAAGCCATGCGGCGCGTCGGGCAACTCGCGGCTGCCACAGCAGTGGCCGCGCTCGCAGCATTTTCCGTGACTCGTGCGGTGCGCGTTTCGGTGCGACCCGATGTCAACGGGTTTTCCAAGGCATCGACTGTGCCCGTGGTAACGCCCGCGCCTTCCTTGTCTGTGTCTGCCAGTGTCCCTACGACGGTCTCGAGCGTTGTGGAAAATACTCCATTGCGAGTTACGTTAGTCGCCGCTACAGCTGCAACACTCTCCGCGCGCCCCAACGCGACCCTGCCCGACGCCTCGACTGCGCCCGCGCTGGCATCGATAAGTCGCGTACTCACGATTTCAGCGGTCTATCCACCCGGCGGCGTGCTTCTGTCAATCGATGGTCAGGCTGCAACTCCCGCCGAGGCTCCGCGGACCATTTCGATCGATGGCCGCAGTCACGACCTTCTGTTTACGTGCAAGGAAAACCTTTGCAAACCGGAAGCACGGAGAGTTCCGGAGGGCGAGAGCCCGTTCACGCTGTCGATGGTCACGCTCAAGGTGAAGCCCGCGACGCTGACCGTAGAGGGGGCGTCTGGTACCGAATATCGAATTAACGAATTTCCTTCGCTCGTGATTCAATCAGGCACGACAACGGAAGTGGCAATCAATCAGAAATCAAAAGAAGTGAGTGTGATTCAAGTTGGGACGGGGATTGCCCGTCAAGTTACGCTTCGGGCTGGGAAGAACGATCTCGTCGTATTTCCAAACTAAAATGCAAGTTACGAGGTTACATTTTAATCGTTGGTTCAAGGTTGTTGCTCTTGGATCGTTCTTTTTTTTTATCGGGTTAGCGAGGGCAGACGAGCAGTCAGATCTTGAAAAAGTCAAAGCGGTCTACTTCGCGCGCAACTACACCGATG
>JAHFDX010000503.1:0-2081 GCA_023248785.1 Myxococcales bacterium | reverse complement strand
TTTGCACAGCCCCAACTTGATTGCGGAAGGGCGGATGTTCCTCGCGGCCTCGCTGATTGAGAAGGGCGAGCGCGGTGAAGCCACGGCAGCGGTTGAAAAACTCTTGTTGGATCGCCCAGAGTACGATGCCGATCCGCTCACGTTTTCACAGCGCGTGGTGAATTTTTTCATCGACGTGCGCGCTTCGATGCGAAGTCGTTTGATCGAACTGCAGACGAAGCGGCAAAAAGAGGAGCAGGCCCGCAAGGCTCGCGAGGCAGCTCTGCAGGCACGCGAACGAGAGCGAATGAAGATGCTCGAACGTCTGGCAACCGAGGAGCGCGTGGTCAAGAAGAACTCGCGACTCGTTGCGTTGCTTCCGTTTGGCATTGGTCAATTTCAAAATGGCCAAAAGGGTGCGGGGTATGCCTTCCTCGCCAGCGAAGGTGCCCTTCTTGCGGCAAGTGCGGCTATGGTGCCGCTCTACTTCTGGCAGCTTTCAAAACGTAGCGAGGAGTACGCGATTGTTGGCCCCGACCGCGATGCGCGCGCCCTCGCTTGGTCAGATCGGGCTACGACGACGCGCACAATCAATCTTACCCTTGCGGGCGCCTTTGCGATCACGGCGGTCGCGGGAATTGTGCATTCACAAGTTACATTTATTCCAGAAAAACGGGAAACACGAACGCGGCCACTCCCGACCGTGGGCAAGACTTTTCCGGTACTTGTGGTAGCGGCGCCGTCCGCGCAGGGTGCGGGTGCTGTGGTGGGAGTGACCGGGCGTTTCTAGGGCGGGCAATAGGCGGAGTAGTTGCCATCTGTGGTGGTGGCGCCAATGTCGATGGTGGTCCAACACAGTCGTCCGATGTTGCCGCTGCTGAAGTTCGCGTGAAGCGTACCGTCCGCGTCCGAGCCCGCGTATACGGGATACGATGCGGCGAGCATGTCGATGTAGAATGGGCGCCCTCCGCCGCTGGTTAGAACGTAGAAGTCGGTGGCGGTCGCTATGGCGGCACCGTTGTTGTTGTTCTCAAGGTCATAGTAGTCGGCGATCACCTGAAATTCAGTAACACCGTGGAACAGCGAACGCGGAATAACCAGCGCGCGCTGTCCAGCGGCGCCCGCGATGGCGGTTGCGCCGGTGACGGCAACCCATTGGTTGCCGTTCCATTCGGTCATGGTTGCAACCCCGGTTCCGCTCACAATAGCAAACCACCGAATGGGCAACGTGGTGTTCGTTGCATGTGCCCCGAGGGCGCTAAAATCGCCATTGGCGTAGAGGAGGTCTGCAGGAAATGGGACGGTGTTTGGTGTGACGATGGCTGTGGACCCTGGCGTTCCTGCAATGGCCCAGTACGCCCACTCGGTAGTGAATGTAAGGCGCTGTTCGGGATCTGCCCCAGTTGAACGATCCATTCCCAAATACAGGTTCGTCGAGTCGAACGACACGAGCCCAAGTGTTTGGCTTGAGGTTCCTAGCGTGCTCGTGAACTGGTTCTCCGCTGTCACCCAGTTGCCCCACGCGGAAATGGTACGTGAGTAGGGAGCCATTCCACTCACTGCCAATGTGGCTGTGCTCGAGGCCATGTTCGCCTTGCATGCGCGCACGTACACCGTTCCGTTCTTGGGAACGGGAATGTGTTGTCCTAAGGTTTCGTTGACGGAAGGAAAGGTACTCACTTTCGCTGCCCCGTCGCATGTGGCAGGCAGCGAGCCAAACGACCACATGACATAGGGGGTGACGGTACGCGTCGGAGTGGCAAGTCCGTCAGATGAGAACGTGGCAGTGACGTCGTACATGTTGGAAATGAGCGCGGCAGGCGGGGCGGTGAGCGCCAGGGTCATGTTGGATACTGGCGCTGTAAACGTGATCGACGCATCGGGTGACGCTACGATGCCTGAAAAATTACCTCCCGTTGCGCACGTGATGGCGCGAAAGGTTTTCGGACCTGCAGACATGTCGACGATGCCGCTAAGAGGCGACGCCGCGGGCAGGTTGAGCGTGTTGTTAATGTTGCTCCCGTTGACGCATAGCGTGTACAGCGCGCCGCACGTGGGAAGTGTACCGTCGGTTGTGTAACAAATACTTCGATTCCCGCCGT
>JAHFDX010000502.1:754-3697 GCA_023248785.1 Myxococcales bacterium | reverse complement strand
CTCGGGGCAAGACTGGTGATTTTGGGCGTTTATGGTTTTTTCGGTATGGCCGCTTGCAGTGGCACCCCCCTGGAAAACCGATTTCCCCTTTCTGACGGAGCCACCTCATCCACGGGCGACGGCGTTGATGGCGGAAGCTCTGGCGGGTTCAACGTTCAGGCGGACGGCGGTGGGAAGGACGAGTCCTGCAAGAAAATGGACCTCGTATTTGTCGTCGACAACTCTGGATCGATGCAGCAAGAGCAAACGAACCTCATCAAGAATTTTCCGAAGTTCGTGGAGCTCATCAACGCGTTCAAGACCAAAGACGGCACGGCCATTGACTATCGAGTTGCGGTCACCACGACCGATCGAACTGTAACGTACAAAGTGGTCGACCCGTTTTTCGGAAGCACGCAAACGCAAAACGACACAGGCAACAACGGGAAATTCATGAAGACGACCGGCATGTCCCGTCCATGGCTTGAGCGCGCCGACAAAGATGTCGCCACAACGTTCTCCACCATCGCAAATGTTGGGATCGATGGTTCTGCCCTCGAAATGCCGTTGGAGGCAAGCCGTCTCGCGCTCGACGCGCGCGCCAAGGATTCGAATGCAGGCTTCCTGCGCACTGATGCGTTACTCGGCGTTGTTTACATGACAGACGAGGACGACTGCTCGCGCACGGATAACAACTTTAAGTACGATCCAACACAGACCTGCAAACAGTTCTCGAACATTCCTGTCACCGATTATGTGTCATTCTTCGATACCCTAAAGGGTGACAGGTCGCGCTGGGCGACCGCCGTCATCGCCGGTCAAACTGAATGTAAATCGGGGTTCGGCAACGCCCTCGAGGCGATTCGCATGAAGGAATTCGCAAAGAGCGTAGGCACCGGCGCGGTGTTCAGTTCCATTTGCGAAGGCGATCTCACCAAGGCGCTGCAAGACGCACTCAACACGTTCGATGTCGCCTGCAAAAACTTCGTCCCACCGCAATGACCATGAAGCGCACGTCTACCGGCCAAGCGCTGTGGCTCCAGCGATCTTCGCCGATACGACTTGGTGCCATCCCAACGTAAACGTGAAGTAGCTCGCGCGTTCAAAGGCTGATGTGGCCGTCGACTGTGCCAGCGCTTCGTTGCTCCATCGCAACCCGCCGTGAACCCCTAACCACAGTCCGGTAGCGCGACCGAAGAGCGGCGCCTCAAGGCCAATTCCAAATTGGAATCCGGGCGTCGAGCGAATTTTCGCCGTGCCCACTTGGGTCCACTGGACACCCAACTCGATACCGAATGAGTCGAGTAGCAAATCTGTGAATGGCACACCGAAGTGCCAGCCTTGCACCCAACGAGCCACAAACAAGGGACGCAGCTCGAAACCCGTGGCCACAACCCTACGTGCCGACGACGTGGATGAAAATGCGTCTTCATATGTTACGAATAGGCCCGCCATGTCGAAATAGCGGGCGCGCAGATCCAAAGCCGCACGCGGAGCTCCGGGGCCGACGGTGACACCCGAAGCGATGCGAAAGAACACGTCACCATCGATACGACCATACGCGGTGTCATTCAGCGCGCGGTCGGGAGGCAAGTCGACTCGCTCGGCATTCGCATGATCGATCCCCCAAAAAAGTGTGAACGTCGATCCCAAAATGATCGCCGAAGGCCTACAACCCAACGACACGGGTGACCTCCTCCCGCAGCTCGGAAGCAACCACGAGCCTGACACGTGAAAGGACCTCGCCACGAAGCCGGCCGAGCAAAAAAGACACCTCATGGAGCGGCCTGGCTGGACCTTTGGCGTACACGACCATGAGTGGTTCGTCTTGGACGGTACCAAACGGCGTCACCTTGGCAAAGTCGAGGCCAACGAATAAGTCGGGATCCTTGCCCGCGCGCTTCGCGACGCCTCTTGCCAATTCAAGCGCTTCGGACTGTCCGTCCGGTGTGGCGTGGTCACCGAAGAGTTCAATTGTTTTGAATAGCGCACGCTGTCGAATGCGGCGGCACAGATCCGAGAGCCTCACGTCCGGTCCTTTTTCCCATGCGTGAAGCGTGCCCCACAGCACACCGTCGTCGAGTTCCAGGTAGTCCGAAAGCGTTACATCCTCGCCGCGCGCCGCGCGATCGATGCCCCGCGGGACATCAGGAAGATGCACGCCTTCGTTCAGCAATTTTGAAGCATGCCCCAAAATGGTGCGAATCATCCACTCTGCGGAACGCGTTGCCTTGTGGAGATACACCTGTTGAAACATGAACATGCGCGCCAGCATGAACGCTTCGATCGCGGGCAGACCCTTCGCTCCATCAATTGCAAGTGCCGGCGCTTTGTCCCCAATGGGTGGTGCAAATCGTAATGACCGAAGTAACCAATCAAGGTCGTAACTTCCGTACCGAACGCCCGTGGCGTATGCATCGCGGAGCAGGTAGTCGCATCGATCGACATCGAACCCGCCACTCACCGCCTTCGCGAGATAGGGCAACGGATGCCGGCCATGAACAAGATCGGCGACGCGGGCGGGCATTTGCGGATCGCAACTCGCGAGAATGCGGTGCACCTCCGTCGACGGATCTGTGACGATGCGCTCGGTCCATGTTTCGTGGCGGACACTCCCAGGAATCGCATCTTCAAACAGGTGCGAAAGCGGGCCGTGGCCGACGTCGTGCAGGAATGCCGCTGCAAGTGCGTCGCGCGCCCGGTCGGTTGTCAGTCGCTGCCAAAAAGGGAGAGTGTTGTCGATTTGGCGCAGGCGAAAAAGCAGCAGCTTCATCACAAACGCCGCGCCGACAGAGTGCGAAAAACGGGTGTGCTCCGCGCCGGGGAACGCCATGGACGTCACCCCAAGCTGACGAATGCGCCGAAGGCGCTGGACTTCCGGTGTGTCCATGAGCCTTTCGATCACGAGCTCTTCGTCGGAGTCGAACGAAACGAGACCATGGACGGGGTCACGCAACATCATGA
>JAHFDX010000502.1:0-744 GCA_023248785.1 Myxococcales bacterium | reverse complement strand
ACCTGGCCATCATCGGCGTATGCGCGAACACGCAGGCGTGGCGCGTTCCAATCAATGTCGACGGCCGAAGGGATGTGCACCGGTTTGATGCTTCGCGCGGCTTGCCACACGGGTCGAAATACGTCGCCACCCGCCATCCCAACGCTCCATGCCGGAGGGTCCTTCGGATGAACGAGCTCGACGTGAACGGTGCCATCTCCCTTTCGATAGGCCCGAGCTTCCGCACGCGAAATGGGCACGTGCGTGTTCACCAAATCCACATCGAGCGCGTAATTTGTGCGCAGGAGTCTCGCATGAACCGTCGCAAGCGAGATGGCCCCAGCATCGCCCACGATAGAGCGACGACCCCGCCGAACTGCGGCCTCGGCCGTGGTCCCACTTCCGCAAAACAAATCGATGACGAGATCCCCCGGTTCGGTCGACGCATCGATAATCCGCTCGAGCAGCTTCACTGGTTTTTGCGTCGGGTAGCCCGTACGTTCATGAAGGGCCGCATGCCGCAAGGGCGCGATGTCCGTCCAAAGAGAATCGACCGGTCGTTCGCGCGCCCAGTCACCCGCTTCGTCACGAACGAGGAAGTACTTGATGTACACCTTTCCGCTCGAGGCCCTGTGCACGCGCCCTTCACCGTCGAGGCGCTCGATCGAAGCGTCCGTGTAATCACCTCGGGGCGCCGCCGTAAACGCGCGCTGTTGCTCGTCGAATCGTACGGCCTTTGGATCAATTTTCTCGAGGCGCATGGGT
>JAHFDX010000501.1 GCA_023248785.1 Myxococcales bacterium | reverse complement strand
AACTGGCGCACACTTGCCATTACCTCCAAGGGGAAAACAAAGACCCATCGCGCATTTCGTTCGGACAAGGGCCACGCGAGCGAACTCGAAGCCTTCGTGATGGCGTGCCAAAATGGGGGGCCGTCCCCCATTGCACTCGAGTCGATTGAGGCAACGACACGGGCCACGTTTGCAATCGAAACCGCATGGCGAAGTCGAGCGAGCATTGAATTATAATGTGTGGTTTCGTCGCGCTCGCCGGCGTCGATTCGCCAGAACTCGTTGAAGCGGGCGTTGCCGCGCTTCGGCACCGTGGTCCGGATGGGGAGCACGTGTGGCGTTCGAATGATGGGCGCGTTTCGATGGGCCATGCGCGCCTCGCGATTTTGGATCTGTCTTCGGCGGCTGATCAGCCGATGGTCTCGCGCGATGGCAAGGCGGTGCTCGCCTACAACGGCGAGGTGTACAACTTTGCCGAGCTAGTGAAGCGACTCGATTCTCCACTTCGAACGCACGGGGATACCGAGGCGATTCTCGAGCTTCTGAGACGAGATGGCGCATCGGCTATCGAATCCTTGCGGGGCATGTTTGCCTTCGCGTATTGGGACGGCCACGAGCTGCTTCTCGCGCGCGATCGGCTTGGTATCAAGCCGCTTTACTATGTCGAGAAGGGGGGACGGCTCGCGGCCGCGTCGGAACTCGGGGCGCTCTTGGCCATGCGCCAGGTCGATCCGAAACCCGACTTGCTGGCGATTGGTGACTATCTAAGTTACCTTTATGTTCCGCCTCCCCGGACGGGAATTCAGGGCTGCTTTGAGCTGCCTCCAGGTCACCTTTTGAGATGGAGGCCGGGGGATTCGGTAAAAATTGAACGCTATTGGCGTGTGCCGTCGGTCTCGCTGCATGCGCACGTCTCGCCGGCCGAGGTGCGGGATGTTCTGGGAGATGCCGTGCGTACGCATCTTGTATCCGACGTGCCCGTCGGCGTGTTTCTCTCCGGTGGGCTCGATTCATCGTCGCTAGTGGCTCTCGCCGCACCGCACGTGCAGCGCCTCAAGACATTTACCGTTACGTTCGGCTCCGAAGGCGCGTTTCTTGATGAGAGGCACTTCGCCCGAGAAGTCGCGATGCGCTATGCGACGGATCACCAAGAAATCGAGGTCTCCGCAGACGCTGCGGCCATTTTGCCGAAACTCGTGTCGCACTTCGGCCAGCCCTTTGGAAATCCAACGGCGGTCCTTTCGTATGCCCTCAGCGAAGCAACACGCCGCGAAGTGAAAGTGGTGCTTGCAGGCGACGGGGGCGATGAGGTGTTTGCCGGATATCCTCGATATCAAGGTTTTCAACTCGCTCAGCGCATGGCTCTGATCCCGCCAGCAATCCGCGAGCGAGCCAAACGTTGGGTCGATCATCTGCCGCAAGCTCACGCACGGGGCGCGCGGCTCGATCGCATACGGCGATTTCTCTCCGGCAACGACGCATCGGAGACCTATCTCAAGTGGCTCACGTACTTCGATGAGGATGCGAAGTCGGAATTGAGCACATCGTTCGCCTCAATGGGCCGTTCGTACTTGCAAAACACCGTGAAGGATCTCGCGAGCCCGTTCCAACCCGACCATGCACCACTTCTCGACCTCATGACGTTCTTGCCGCACAACGTGCTTCGATACGGCGATCGCATGAGCATGGCGCATGGCCTCGAAGTGCGCGTGCCGTTCTGCGATCATCTTTTGGTCGAGCGCATTGCGCCGCTGCCACTCGCGCGAAAGATGCCGTTTGGCATGAAGAAGGGACTCTTTCGTTGGGCCATGCGAGGGCTTTTGCCGCTTTCCGTTTCCGTACACAAGAAAGTCGGCTTCAACCCACCCATCAGCCAATGGCTTACCGGTTCCTTGCGCGATGCGGTTTTCGAGTACCTCTCGGATGCTTCGATTCGCCAGCGTGGAATTTTGCGTCCACAAACGGTGCAATCCTTGCTCAAGCAGTTTTTTGCAGGTGCGGGCGAGCTCGGTCATCCCGTTTGGATGCTGCTGGTGCTCGAAGCGTGGCTTCGTTGGCTCTCGAAAATGCCCTCCGCAACAAAGAATTGATCGAGCGCGAAACGGTGGCGTCTGCGCTACAGTTTCGCGAGCATGCGTGAAGCACTTCGCGAGCGCCTTATGGCGGTGTCGACGGTTCGGACCATCGGACGAGTGACGAGTGTTACGGGGCTTGCCGTGCGCTTCACCATGCCGGGTGTACGCGTAGGTGACGTTGTGGAAGTCGGAAAAAGGGGCGGAACGCTACTGTGCGAGGTCGTCGGCTTTACCTCGGGTGAGGCGGTTGCGATGCCACTCGGTGCGCTGGTGGGGGTGGGGCCCGACGATGCCGTCGAGTCGACAGGTCAAGTTCTTCAAGTGCGAGCGAGCGAGGCTCTTCTTGGTCGAGTTGTTGATGGCTTGGGGGATCCGATAGACGGCCTTGGTGACATCGTGGCCGACGAACTCGTGTCCGTGGATCGCTCCCCCCCGAGCGCACTTGAGCGTGCACCCGTGAATCGCGTCCTGTCGACGGGCCTTCGCGCAATCGATGCCCTGCTCACATTGGGCGAAGGCCAACGTGTTGGGCTTTTTGCGGGCTCGGGCGTTGGCAAGAGCACGCTCCTTGGAAGTATGGCGCGTGGTGCTTCGGTCGACGTAGTGGTGGTTGCGCTGGTGGGCGAACGTGGACGGGAGGTTGGTGATTTCGTGCGTGAGTCGCTCGGCCCTCTGGGTTTGAAACGAAGTGTCGTTGTTGTCGCAACAAGCGATGTCACCGCGCTCGAGCGGATGCGCGCTGCCGAGGTGGCAACGGCCTACGCAGAATTCTTCCGAGATCGCGGGGCACGCGTGCTCTTGCTGGTCGACTCTATCACCCGATACGCCCGCGCTCAGCGTGAAGTGGGCCTCGCAGCTGGCGAGCCTCCGGCACGACGCGGATACCCGCCGAGTGTGTTTGCAAAGCTCCCTCGTTTGCTCGAACGGGCAGGTCAGAGCGCTCGAGGATCGATCACTGCGCTCTATACCGTGCTCGTTGAAGGCGGCGACATGGATGAACCTATTGCTGACGAGGTGAGAGGCATTCTCGATGGTCACATTGTTCTCGATCGCACAATTGCGGCTCGGGGGCGATATCCGGCCATCGATGTAACGGCTTCTCTGTCGCGCGTGATGGATGGCCTTGTCTCCCCCGAGCATCGAGAAGCAGCCGCACGATTTCGCCATCTCGCGGCGACCTATGAGGCAAAGCGCGATCTCCTCGCGTTGGGCGCATATGTTTCGGGAGCGGATAAGGCGCTCGACGAGGCGATTGCAAAGATGCCCGCGATCGAACGTTTCTTAGGTCAGACCTCGATCGAACGTCTTGCATTCGAAGAGGTCAGACGTCAGCTTATGGAGTGCGTCCGATGAAATTGCTTGCGCCAGTCCCCGTCTGTCTCTCTTTCATTTTCGCCGTGGCGGGTTGCATTGCGATGGATGACGGACGGCCTTTTGCGCGCGGCGGCTCTGCAATTGCAGAAAGTCCGAATGGCTACAGCTGCAGCGCCGCGGACGAGTGTGCCAGCGGGGTATGCCTGCTCCTCAACTCGAACGCCCAAGGGAAACCAGGGATCTGTAGTGAGCGCTGCGGGACGAGTCATGATTGCGCTCACGGAGGGACGTGCGTGCAATCTGATGTTGGTGGTATTTGCGTGGTGCCATGCACGAG
>JAHFDX010000500.1 GCA_023248785.1 Myxococcales bacterium | reverse complement strand
TCCCATGAAGAAGATTGCAATCATCATCGCAGCTGTTTCATTTTCGATGGGCTGCAGCAGCGGCGCAAGTGAGCAATCGGATGAGGCGCTAACGACGAGCTCATCGTCGGAAGCACTCACCATCAACGATTGCAGGAACATCCTCAACAACATCCATCCAATCCCAACGGTGCGCGCCGTCCAGATCGTGAGCGATCTCTCCGTTCAATCAGGCGGCGCGTCGGCCGACGTCGACGCGTATGCGGTAAACGGCGACACGAAGTGGGCCGGCTTTAGCACGTGCGTTGGGGTCTTCAATGCCCTGCTTACAAGCGATCCGTCCACTGGAGGAACACTGCAGACGGGCGTAATCTTCAAGCCATCGTCGTTCACTCTGACCACAGCCACCGTTTCGATCAATCCCGCGGGGCTTGCACCGGGCTCGTACTGGTTGCGATTCGTTACGCGTTTGCCCGACGGCACAAACGACGCAGCCGAAGGCACTTTGATGGTGCACTGAGTTAGCCCACGCTCGGAAGCGACGACGGAAGTCGCGACACTCGATCGAACCCCACGAGCGGCAAGAGGACCTCAAAGCACGCGCCGGCAAGGTCGCTCGGCGTTGGACTCACGAGCGCCAAGTCGCCACGATGGGCGCGTGCGATTTCGCGGCAAATCGCAAGGCCAAGGCCCGTGCCTTCGTAGTGGGATGCTCGTGTTTGCGCCGAGCGAAAAAACGCCTCAAAAACGCGCGCGCGGTCTTCCTCTGCCACACCGGGGCCCTCGTCCGAAATCACGATGCGAACCACTTGGGGCGGCTCCACAATAACACGTACCAGAACTCGCCCCTTCACCTTCGTGTGCCGAATGGCGTTCTCGAGCAAGTTGCGAAGCAGTCGCCCAAGATCGCGCGCATGCCCCGTTACATATGCACTCGCTTCTTGAACGTCGAGCTCGACCTGCCTTTCGCCCGCGAGGGTTCCCACTTCG
Organism: Myxococcales bacterium; assembly: GCA_023248785.1. GTDB lineage: Bacteria > Myxococcota_A > Polyangia > Polyangiales > Polyangiaceae > JAHFDX01. The sequence continues at coordinate 2,749 of JAHFDX010000500.1, read as the reverse complement.
CGAAACGCGGCCTGCACAACATCCGAAATGAAAACAGTCTCCATGGTTTCGGTGCGTTCACCTCCAAGCCGCGCGAGCGTGAGAAGGTCCTCCGCAAGCATCTTAAGCCGCTCCGTCGACTCGAGACACTCACGCACACACTCACGGTATGCCTCGACGGATCGTTCACGGCGAAGAGCGAGTTGAAGTTCCCCGTACAGAGTCGTAAGTGGTGACCGAAGCTCATGTGCCGCATGGGCCACAAACTGTTGCTGTGAGCGCATGAGCACGTCGAGACGATCCACCATGTCGTCGAAATCGATCGCAAGTTGAGCGATTTCCGGATCCTTCACCTGTTGCCCAATTCGCACTGTGAGGTCACCCGCTGCCACACGCCGCGCTGCATCCGCGAGCTGTTCGTGCCCCACAACAAAACGGCCAACGACTCGGTGGACAAGAAGGACGACCCAGATCACATTGAAGAGCAAGGCCACGATCATCGCGCGGGCCAAGAACACCTTGTCACCTTCCACATCTGCACGCGAGACGGCCATCAAGAGCCGCTTGCTCTGCTGGCCCGGAATTGGCGAGAGCATTCCCCGCATTGGCTCCCCCCGAAAATCGAAATCAAACGGGACATCGACCTTTTTGCTGGGGATCGAATCAAATTGAGGTGGCGCACGATCGAAGTGCACATACGCCAGAATGCTCCCCGCCTCGTCGTACACAGCGCCGTGTTTGAGAAGCGGTCCACTCTCTTCAACGTCGACGTCGGGTGAGGGTCCAAAGGTGAATCCACGTGTCGCCAGGTGGTTCGCTTCTTCGGCGGCAAGACTACGAAGCGCATCATCGAGGCGCCTCTGATCCATCGCAATGATCAATCGATACACACCGGCGAACGCAAGCGCGCTGAAGATCAGCGTCACAAGAGCCACATACGCGACAATACGCGTGCGAAGCGTCATGCTTGCGAAGCGCGCAGGCAATAGCCCACGCCACGCACGGTCTCGATCATCCACGCGTATCCTCCCAACTTGTCGCGCAAGCGGCTGATGTGCACCTCGACGAGGTTGGAACTTGGATCGAACGAAAGATCCCAAACGTTTGCGAGCAACGTGGTCCGCGACACCGGCTTGCCGTCACCCGCACCCGCAAGATAGAGCAACAATCCGTATTCCTTGGTCGTCAAATCTAGCGTTTTGCCCGCAAGATGAACTTTTCGACTCAAGCGATCGATCTCGAGATCGCCCAATCGAAGGGCGGCGAAACCCGCGGTCCGCCGCAAAAGCGCTTTCACGCGCGCTACCAGCTCCTCAACCTCGAACGGCTTCACGAGATAGTCATCCGCCCCGGCGTCGAGCCCGAGAACCTTTTCCCGAAGTTCAGCACGCGCTGTAAGCATCATGATGGGCCCGGTATACCCGCCTTTGCGGAGCTCTCGACAAACGTGCAGGCCGTCCCCCTCCGGAAGCATCCAATCGAGGAGCACTAAGTCGTAAATCCCCATTTTTCCCTGGCGAATCGCCTCCTCCCCCGAGGTGGCAAGATCGGCCTGGTAGCCCTCTTCGGTCATGACACGAAGTACGAACCGGGCGAGTTTCTGGTCATCCTCAACGATGAGAATCTTCATGGGGGCCTGATCGCGAAGCGGGCCACGCGACATTAACAACGGTACACCCTTCGGTTAGGTCGCAACAGATTCGGTGCCACGACAAAGTCTCAGTTAGGCTGGAAGCTTGAATTCGTGGCAATCTGCCAAGCACACTTCGCAGAAACGCATTAGGGAGCAAAGCTATGGAGTTGCGTCGTCGTCTTGGTCGTTCAGTTCTGCCGGGTCTTGTCGTTGCAGGTCTAGCGGGTGCGGGAACCGCGGGTGGCTGTAGCTCGACGGTCGTCGAAAACCGGTTTGACGCATCGGCCATACCCCCGTCGGACGCTGGCTCGAAGGACAGCGGGACCACAGACGACGTGGGGTTCACAACTGGCGACACGGGTTCACGACCACTCGATGCGTGCACGGCGGTCACGTCGAAAGCCGGCAAGGTGCCCGTCGATGTCATTTTCGTGATCGACAACTCTGGCAGCATGAGCAACGAGCTCGTGTCCATCAAGCAAAACGTCAATACGTTTGCCCAAAAGATTGGCACGAGCGGGCTCGATTACCGCGTGATCTTCATCGTCGACAAAGGGACAGGCACCTACCAGATCTGCGTGCCTCCGCCCCTCGCCGGCCCCAATTGCGCCGACAACCCGCCGCTCTTTTATCACGTCAAACAGGACGTACAGAGCACCGACTCACTCAGCCTCATCCTCAGCACGTATGAGAGCTCGTGGAAGAGTTACATCCGGTTTGATGCGATCAAGGTCTTCATCGAAATCACGGATGATAACGCGTACGGAACCACGGCCTCCCCGTTCGACAAACAGCTGCTAGCCAAGTTGCCCACAGGGGTCTTCGGCGATAGCACCAAGCGCAAGTACATCTTCGATTCGATTGTGGGCTGGAAGGAAGGCACGCCTTACCAGAGCAACTCGACTTGCGGCACTGCCGTCAACACGGGCACCGAATATCAACTCTTGTCGGTCACAACCGGTGGCCTCATCGATTCGGTGTGCAAGACGGACTTCTCGGCCGTCTTCGACAACTTCGCCAACGGCATCAAGCAGCGCCTCGCCTGCGAGTACCAGATGCCCACAGCCGATGCTGGCGTCGTCGATCCAAATCAAATCGCGATTCAGTATTCTGTGGGCGGCGTCCCTCCAGGCGAGA
>JAHFDX010000499.1:1937-3738 GCA_023248785.1 Myxococcales bacterium | reverse complement strand
GAGGCGCCGCTGCTCTTGCACGGCTCCTCCATAACTTCTCGGCACGCGCGTGTCTTTGCCGAGCACGTAAAGAACTTCGAGCGCAGCGCGTGCATCGTCGGTTGCGCGGTGGGCTCGGTCGAGGGACACCCCAAGGCGATTCGCCATCTCCGAGAGCGTGCGCGACCGCACGTCGCTGTGAAGTTCGCGCGCCCACACGAGAGGATCGAGCCACTCGACATCTTTACGAAGCGCTGCGGGGACATCGCCTGTGACGTGAGGCAAGCGGCCGAATTCTGTGTGCAAAAAGCTGCGATCGAACGGCGCGTTGTACGCCGCGGGGATCGTGTTTACGAGCGCGTTCACAATTTCGTCGGCGAGCTGTGCGAACGTGGGCGCGTCTTTTACGTCGTCGTCTTTGATGCCGTGCACGGCACTCGCTTCAGGCGAGATGGGCTTTCCTGGATTTACCATCCAATGAAACTCATTGACGACGCTTCCGCCTTGGCCAACGACGATGCCGAGCTCAATGATTCGCTCGGTCGATGCATCGAGCCCGGTGGTCTCCACGTCGAGCAACGCAATGGGTAGTTCGTGCCAATTCGCGTTCGCAACGAACTCCTCGGCGACGCCTCGCACCACCGTGCCGAGAAGGTGCGCAATTCCCGCGTAGTGACGACCGGTCGGAAAACAACCGCACGCATCCTCTGCGATTGTCTTCACGGTGCGCCCTCAATTTCTTGCCGAATGCGTGTAGTCAAGTCGCCATCAAAATCGTACGCCCTTCCGTTAATGAAAAGTGACGGCGTGGCCGATACGCCCAAGTCGTCACCAAGCGTGAGATCTTTTTGCACGTGGACACGCGCCGCATTGGATGCAAAGTCGGTCTTGAACTTCGGGATATCGAGGCCGACGTCCTTCGCATAGGTCTCGAAATCGGCATCGCTCAGCTGAGTCTGATTCTCAAACAGCTTGTGGTGCATGGGCCAGAACTTTCCCTGTTGATGCGCTGCCCACCCCGCGCGGGCAGCCGGCTCAGCGCGCGCGTGTCTTGGCAATGGATACAATTTGAATACGAGCCGCACATCGTTCGGAAAATCGGCGAGCAATTTATCAAACACTTTGACCTGTCGCGCGCAGGCTGGACACTGAAAATCCGCAAACTCGATGAGCGTGACCTTCGCCGACTCGGGCCCCAACGCAGGCGATGTGTCCCTTGGAATGGCGCGCGCGTGCTTGCTGTCGAAGCGACGTTCATAATCGTCTACAACTTGATCCCGCGATTTGCCATCGCGGATTGATCCCGTGAGCACCGCGGCTCCAACTCCGCACCTTGCGCACGACGACAAGTCTTGAACACACGTGGAGAGCGTAGTTCCGGGCTTACTATTTGTGCACGGCGACGGTAGCGTTGTGAGCAAGTCTTCGAAGAGCTGGCGCTCTCTCGGTGTGAAATTTTTCAATTCCGTCTGAACACCTGGCGGAATACTCGGCGCACGCAGCGTTGTACGTGGCGAACATGCTGCAAGCACTCCCAAGAGTGCCCATCGTTTAGACCATCGAATAAATAGCGGCCCCATTGTCACTGCGCTTGATCACTTTGGCTTTGGGGTTTTCGGTGCATCCGGTTTGATCTTCGACACGCTTGCGGAAGGTTTTGGCGCGGCATCTCCAGCCAGAGCAGACGCTGAGCCTTTCGAATCGAGCAACTCGGTTTCAATCATTTCCGTGATGAGCGCCTCAGGCTCATCGCGGTCGCTGAACACGATTTGATGTCCGTTGACGTAGATGGCGGGTGTTCCGCCAGCCTCAATTTTTTCGA
>JAHFDX010000499.1:0-1927 GCA_023248785.1 Myxococcales bacterium | reverse complement strand
TTCGAATTGGCTCGTCACGCGTTCGGAACGCATGTCGCCGGAGAACTTCGTGATGTTCAATCCAAGTGCACGCGCCTGATCAACGATGTCGCGTGATTCGAGGTGCTCGGGGCTGTTGTCGAAAAGCTTGTGGTGCATTTCCCAAAAACGTCCTTGCTCGCGTGCGGCAAGTGCGGCCCGTGCGGCGTCTTCGGCGTGCGTATGCTTCGGAAGCGCAACCACCTTGTACACAAGCCGAACGGTCTCTCTATATTTCTGCACAACCTTGTCGACCGACGGGTACACCATCTTGCAGTACGGGCACTCGAAGTCTGCGAACTCGACGAGGGTGACCTGCGCATTTTCGGGACCAAGCGTGGGTGAGCCATCGATGGGCAGTTCTTTGATGGATGTGGGATCGTAGAAGGACTTGTAGGCCTTCACGATGTCTTCCTTGCTCACGCCGCTGCGAATCGCTTTGTAAAGAAACTTCCCTGCATGGTTGCACTTTGCACATGCTCGACTTTCCCGCAGGCATTGTTCGACCGGAACAGGCACGGACGGGCATGGTGACATCATCTCCCGCATGAGCGCGCTAAACTCCTGGCGTTCGCGGGGAGTGTAGTTTCCAAGGTCGAATCCCGGAAGGCGAACCTCTTCTACTGCGACTGCCGCTTCGGGCGCGTGTGCTCCTGCGTCCGCAGCGGTAGACTCTTTGCATGACGACGCGAAGGGCGTAAGCAACGCGATGCCTAGGAGGCCTAACGGCGCCAATCGGTGCGAGGAGTTCATATCGATGTCCGATGCAAACCCTACTCGATTGCCCATGCCGAATCCATCGCCTGCGCGCGTCGTACTGGGAAAGGAGGCTTATTCCGTCGAGTCGCCCTGCCCGGAGTGCGGGGCGTACTACCTTGAATGTCACTCGCCTGGTTGCGAATGGGAAGCCTGTGCGCGGTGCGGGGGCCCTTTGGTGGAATGCGCGTGTGAGGACTGAGTGCCTTACGGCACGGCTCCACCTTACGTTACCGTTCGTCGCGCTGCGAGCGCTGCCTTGGCGTGTGCCCTGGCCTTTTTCCCGGCGTCGGAAAGCAGCGCTTCAATAGTATGTGGCCCAATTTGAGGGGACAGGTGATCAATTTGGGCGAGCAGAGGTGCAAGTAGCGCACGCTTCGAAGTGATGTACGCATCTTGGGCCAACGGCGAAAGTGATCCCGCAACCGCGATGGCGCGCTCCACGACGCGCTCGACTGGGGCAAGCTCATGAAAGAAACCAGCCCGGTGGGCGTCGCCGGGACCGTATTCACGTCCGAAGAGGATCCACTCGCTCGCGTGACGGTAACCGAGTCTTTCGCGCGCAAGTTCGACGTAGGGCACGGGCATTGGAATACCAATCGGAACTTCGTTAAGCGCCGCACGCGCGCCCTCCGTAGGACCGATGCGGTAGTCGCACGCCATGGCGAGGACCGCACCGCCGGCGTATGCGTGGCCGTTGATGGCACCCACCACCATTCGAGGCGCCGTAAGCACGCGTGAGATCACCTGGTAGTAGCGCCCGAACCACATCGAGGCGTCTGCGACCGTTGCCTTATCCAAAAACTCAAACACCTCGCCAAAATCGAGGCCCGCCGAGAACGCGCTGCCTTGACCCGTGAGCACGATGGGGCGCTTTTCGAATTCGCGATCGAGCCGATCAAAACACGCATGAAGGTCAGCAAAAAACGCTGCATTCTGCTTATTGACCGGGTTGGAGTTCATGGTCACGACAAGCGTGCCCGCGCGTTCCTCAATAGCCCAAGACATGATTCACCTCACATAGGCAACGGTAGGTACCGATTGCGCAAATGACCAGGCTCCTCGGTGAGCATTCTCAACATTCGCTATACTGTCAGCTGAATCGACAGTGCAGTTTCCTTGGCAGGCGCGTCTGACCAGACGATTTGGTGCA
>JAHFDX010000498.1 GCA_023248785.1 Myxococcales bacterium | reverse complement strand
TACCCGAAAGGTCTTGGGGGCTCGTACTTGCGCGTGGTGGAAGCGAACGCGAAAGGCCTTGCGCCTGCGGCGTGCTCGGCATGGGTTTCAACGCAACGACAACGCATATGGTGGCGATATGTAGCGGGCATAGATTTGGTTTCCTCGGACGCGCCTTGGTGATGTTACCAACATGTCGAACGAGGCGGCGGAGCTCGTGTTAGCGTGCGAGCTGTTGCCCAAACCGTCCTTGACGTCCGCACAGTATCGGACCTGGTTTTCCATCTGGGTCGTCTACGGTTCGTTTTACTTATGCCGCGTCAATATCGGCCCAGTTCGCAAGGCCATTCAGGGTGAGCTGCTTATTACGCCACTCGAGATGGGGTTCGTTCTTGGCGCCCTCAAGATTGGCTACGCGCTCGGGCAACTCATCAACGGACAAATTGTTGAGCGCTTTGGCGCAAAGCGGGTACTCATTGCGGCCATTTTCGGATCCGTCGCGTCGAGCTTGTTCTTTTCGTTGATTCCTGACGCGCATCTGTTTCGCATCGGAAGCCTCGGCACGCTTCCCTCGCAGCTCATGATCTTTTGGTTCATCAACGGCTACTTTCAGGCCGGGGGATGGCCGGCGTGCGTGAAAATTGTGTCACGCTGGTTCACGACAGTTCAGCGAGGCCGCGTGATGGGCGTTGTGGGCACAAGCTATCAGATCGGCTCCGCGGTGACGTTGCTTGGGTCCGGATGGCTGCTCTCTTATGTTGGCAACTGGCGCGCGTCGTTTTGGGTTCCGTCGATTCTCTTTGGTCTGGTGGGACTCTTTGCGCTTTGGTCCATCCGGTCCGCTCCGGTCGATGGCGACGTGCGCGAAGGCCGGTTGACCATTCCGCCGCCGAAACTTCCATGGGCAGATACGCTAACGACAACGTTGACCAATCCAGCGGTATGGCTCCTTGCATTGGGACTCTTCGGCTTGGCCATCGTCCGATATGGCTTTTACGATTGGGTACCGGGACAACTGCAAGAGCTGCAGGGTACGTCACCCGCGCTGAGCGCTCTTAAGGTGGCGGTGTTTCCGTTATCCGGAGCGTTTGGCTCTCTGGCATCGAACTGGGTGAGCGATCGATACTTCGGCGGTCGTCGTGCGCCTGCCATCGCTCTATTTATCGGCTTCGTCGCCATCTTCTCGTTTGTGTATGGTTACGTTCTGCCATTTGGAACGGTAGCGACCGTCATCTGCCTTGCCGGCGTTGGATTCTTTGTAAATGGCGCACAGATCCTCCTTGCAGGGACGGCTGCTCAAGATCTTGCTCGCAAAGAGACCGCCGCTGCAGCGGCCGGATTTATCGACTTCTTCGGATATCTCGGCGCTTTTTTTGGCGATGTTGTGACCGGTTGGATTCTGACAAAGGGGAGTTACGGAACCGCGACACTCTTTTGGGCGGGCGCTGCAACGATTGCCGCCCTGTGCGTGCTGCCTCTCTGGCGTGCACGCGCAAATTCATAACAGCAGTTGTTACTTAACGATCGCCGTGCCCACTATGGGGACATGATCGGATAGGCCCGAAAAGCGTCCGATGGGATCGTCGAACGCGTGGGTGTCGATGAAGTTCTGCCACTCGATCCCGTTGCCCGAAAACGCGTGATCGAGACGCATGCGCGCGTTGGCAAAGCCCGCGGTGGCCCATTCTCGAAGTGCGTCTGTTCCGAACCGCATACACGTTGCAAAGCCATCGCTCCAACCGGTAGGGCCCACCAAGTGCGAGTACACGGGAGAACCTGGAATCGCATTGAAGTCACCGACGACAATGAATCGGTCACTTTGGCGCTCGCGATCCACGAAGGAAACGAGCTTGCGCGTTTCTTCCATTTGGTTTGGCCCGTATCCAAGGCGCCCGGACCCTGTCCAAAAGGAACGATGGAGCCAGGTCGGCAGACTCAAGTGGGTGTTAAATAGATCAATAATAGATCTATTTTCAAGGCGCACACGAAGGTGTGCGCAGATTCGAGTTTGTTTGAGCGCCCGCATCGCATGGACGTGGTGGTGCGTAATGTGCTCGGGCCCGTTTGTGTTGTGATGGTCGATGGTGAGGTGGCGATGCACCAAGATGGCGAGCCCTGTTGTATAAAAGGGCAAGCCGGGGATCAGCCGGTATACGTGCGCGGGAAAATAGAAGGCCTCGTAGACGTCGCGCTGTTTTTTTGCGGCAAGCGCCGAGTCGAGGAGATGCATCAACCGCTCGAGCTGTGTCTCGTTTCGATGAGACTTCGGATACATAATCGTGCTTCGAAGCGACGACGTTTCGACCTCTTGGAGGCAGATGATGTCAGCAAGTGGCGAAAGGTTGGCAAGCGCAAAGCTGATGTTTTTCACGCTCGAACGTGTAGCGGCGAGGCCGCGTGTCGAGTGGCCGAAGTAGCGAACGTTGTACGAAACAATGCGTAGGTTCAAGGCGACTCGTTCTGAGAATCGGTTACTTGTCGCCCCGGGCGGCTTCGAGTTGCAGTCGGTAGATAAAGACTGGTTCGCGGCGCGTAATGCGTGGCAGCTTCACCTCTGACAGTGCCTCGCGTATGCACTTGATCACTTCCTTGGAAGGGAAGTGTGTTTCATGTTCAGTCACACTTTGAACCTCGCCGTTCAGTCGTGCGCGAATCCGAAGTACTAAGGCTCCTCCTATACGGGGATCGTTTTCAACGACAGGCCGGTAGCAGTCCTCGATTGCGGAGGACTTGGTCTTGAGCGCCTCGGCAATCTTTTCTGATTTTCTGTGTAGCTTGTACACCGCGACCGGAAGATCTCCCTCGCCGAGTTGAACGCGAAACATCACACGAGTCCCCCCAGCCTCTTCCTTGTAGAACGGTAGGCGCATCGTCTCGCGTATGATGCACCACACAACCGACTCATCTGGAATGTTGGACTCGCGCTTGGTTACATTGAGTCCCTTTCCCGACGTGCCGATGGCGAGCTCAAAGGTAAGCGTGCCACGAAGCGTTTGTTTTTTCCGAAGTCCCGTTTCGTAACATGTGCGGATCACTCCGTAGCCCTTTGCTCGGACGGTTTTTTGCACATCGTTCCCATCGAGTTCGCCTTCGGTTTTGAGCACATCGACGACAATTCGAGGGTCGGGATGCGGCTTGGGCTTGTTCTTTTTTTTGTCGTCTTCGTCGTCGAGCAACTCGAGCTTCAGCTTCTTCTTCTTTCGCTTGCCGCCCTTTGCGCCCGGTTTCTTCTTGGGATCGGCCTTGGTGTCCGCCTCGGCGTTCTTGGGATTTTTTGGCCTTGGGTGGCCGTTTGGGCTTGCCAGGAGTGTAGGGCGGCTCGTCGCTGATCACGACGCGCAACGGAACCTTCGCCGGTTCAAAAGGGCTCGCGTCGATGTCCGTCGCCAATGCGTCCGTGTCTGCGCCCGCATCGGAGGGAGCAGCGGCGTCCGGAGGCTCGATGAGGGGCATAGGGTCTAATGGCGTAACCTCGACGGTTGTCTTGTCACCTCCGTCGGCATTCGCGCGATTTGCCGTTGGGTCGCTTGCATGGTCCCCCGAACCGCCGCAGCTCCCAACGAGTGCGACCCCGAACGCAACAAGTACAGCTACGATCAACGATTGACTGTCGACCCAGCGCGCAAACTCGAACCTCATAGACCTTGGTTGTTTATCGCACGCCCTTGAGTCCGGGTAAACGCAACGGCTTGAGAGCCCAGGGCCTGCGCAGCATCCCACCCGTCGGTTTGTTCTTACTTTGTCGGATTAATCAATGCTCATC
>JAHFDX010000497.1 GCA_023248785.1 Myxococcales bacterium | reverse complement strand
TTCTCGCCCAACTTCGCGAGGATCAACGACTGAGTCAGACCGAGTTGGCTCGTCGCGCAGAGATCTCGAGCAAGCATGTTTCCTTCCTCGAAAGTGGCAGGGCGAGTCCGAGTCGGGAAATGGTACTCATTTTGGCCAACGCACTCGACTTGCCGGTTGGCTTTCGAAACTCGCTGTTTAGCGCTGCAGGATATCGGGCGGCCTACGGGACGGCCGATCTCGGATCACAACATGCTTCGGAGGTGGCTCTAGCCGTTCGAACCTTCGTGCACGGGATGTCTCCGTTTCCGTGTATCGCTCTCGACTCCAATTGGAACGCTATCGATCTCAATGAAAGCGCGGGATCTCTTGCCCGAATCCTGTTGCAATTGAATATCCCGTTGGCGGCGATGCGAGGGCAGAACCTAATCCGTATGGTGTTCATGCGCGCCGAGGCGGAGGAGAGCATCGCGGATCTCCCGACGCTCCGTAGCATGATGATGGCGCGCCTTTACCGCGATGCATCGATCGAAGGGCCTGACTCGGCGACGATGAAGCTTTTTGTCGAGATGCGCGATGCGTTTCCGGATCTAGCGCCGCGGGTGGGGGACTTTGCGCTATCGACCATGCGAGTACAGACCCTCGTTTCGGGCGAAACGCTGACGTGGTTTATGGCCATAACAACCTTGGGGACTTCGTACGACAGCATGCTCGAGGGCGTACGCATCCAAAGCTATCTTCCGTGTGACGATACCACGCGCCGATGGGCGAACCTCCAGCACGTTCAGCACGTTGCTGGATGACAAACCGGCACCTACGTTTTCTTTGAAGGACGCACCGACGAACGCCGCTTGCCACCCGCTTGTGATGTGGACCGCTCGCAAACGATCGAAAGTTCGCCGTCCTTTGCATCCACAATCACGCGCCCGCCATGTTCGAGTTCACCGAAGAGAAGTTCGGTCGCGAGCTTTCGCTTGATCTCCTCTTGAATCACGCGGGCAAGTGGTCGCGCCCCGTAGTCAGGTTCGTATCCGCGTTCAGCGAGGTAGCCGGTCGCTCGTTCTGTAACATCTATAGTAACATTTCGTGCGGCGAGCTGTCCGCGGAGCTCGCCCATGAACTTACCTACGATATCGCGCATCGTTTCGCGGGATAACGGCAGAAATCCAATCTTCGCATCGAGGCGGTTTCGAAACTCTGGACTGAACATGAGCTTGTATTCGCGTTCGGCTTCTGGATTTTCGCGATCGCTCGTCGCCGAACCGAATCCAACCCGCCTCCGTCCGAGATCACGCGCGCCGACGTTGCTCGTCATCAGAAGAACCACGTGACGAAAGTCGGTCTGTTTGCCGTTGTTGTCCGTGAGCCGTCCGTGGTCCATGACCTGCAGCAAAATATTGAACACGTCCGGGTGAGCCTTTTCAATCTCATCGAGGAGCAACACCGCGTGTGGTGTTTTCGCAATCGCGTCGGTTAGTAACCCACCTTGATCAAATCCTACGTAACCTGGTGGAGCCCCAATTAAGCGGGAAACGGTGTGGCGCTCCATGTATTCGCTCATGTCAAAGCGCACGAACGAAATCCCAAGAACGCGCGCAAGTACACGCGCCACTTCGGTTTTTCCAACGCCCGTTGGGCCTGTGAATAGGAACGAGCCAATGGGTTTTTCAGGTGCGCGCAGTCCGGCTCGCGAAAGGCGCACTGCTGACGCGAGTTGTGCAATGGCATCCTCCTGCCCGAACACGGAGGCCTTGAGTTCCACTTCCAGGTTCTGCAGGCGCTCGCGATCGTCAGTCGAAACTTCCTTTGGCGGAATCTGGGCAATTTTTGCGACGACCGATTCAACCTCGCGCTCGGACACCATCACGGTGTCCGTCGCGTCTGCGGCCGCATTCGCGGCGAGTTTTGCGTTAGCGCCCGCTTCATCAAGGAGGTCAATCGCCTTGTCGGGCAACTTGCGATCGTGAAGATACTTTGCGGAAAGTTCGACGGCCGCGCGTATCGCGTCGCCCGTGTACTTCACGCGATGGAAGCTCTCGTACTGTGGACGAAGACCTTCAAGGATTTTCACCGAATCGTCGATACTCGGCTCTCCGACTTCAATGCGTTGAAAGCGACGCGTCAACGCGCGATCGCGTTCGACTTGTTGGCGGTACTCTTGAAACGTTGTCGACCCGATGCATCGCAATCGGCCGGAGGCGAGTGCAGGCTTCAAGAGGTTCGAAGCATCCATCGAACCTCCACTTGTGGCGCCTGCGCCGATGATCGTGTGGAGTTCATCGATGAACAAAATGGCTCCGTCGATTTCCTCGATTGCACGAAGCACGTTCTTGAGGCGCTCTTCAAAATCACCGCGATAACGGGTTCCCGCGAGGAGCGCGCCAAGATCGAGCGCAAAGATTGTGGCGTTCTTGATCGAGGTGGGGACTTCCCCACGCACCACCTTGCGAGCGAGGCCTTCGGCAATGGCTGTTTTGCCGACGCCTGAGTCGCCAACCAATAAAGGATTATTTTTCCGCCTTCGAGCCAGCACCTGAATGACGCGCTGAACTTCGGTCTCGCGTCCGATGAGGGGATCGATTCGCTCCGCGCGCGCGAGCTCGTTGAGATTTGTGCAGTACGCCTTCAGCGGGTCCTGGCGCTCCGGTCCTTCGACCTCAACAGTTCCTTCTTTTTCGCGCTCCGCGCCGGTTCCATTCCCGTCCGCCCTTGAGCTGGAAACCCCGTGCGAAAGGAAGGAAACAACGTCCAGTCTGGACGCGCCGACGTCCTCCAAAACCGAGCGTGCGTAAGAGTCTACTTCTGCGTACATAGCGACCAATATGTTCGCGCCGGTGATCTCTTCCTTGCCAGAGCTCTGAACGTGCAGAAGCGCGCGACGCAGTGCGCGCTGTACACCGAGGGATGGAATCGGTTGCGGCTCCGAATCTTCAGGAAGGGGATCCACCTGCTCGTCGAGGTACGCTTCAAGACGTTTCTTGAGCTCGAGCACGTTGCCCCCCGCATGACGAACGACGCCAGCCGTCGTGTCGTCGAACAGCAGCGCGTACAGCAAATGTTCCAACGTCACGTATTCATGGCGCTTTCTGGCCGCTACGTTGGCAGCGAGCGAGAGCGCGATTTCAACCTCGGGACTGACTTGCATCATTGGCTCCGGAAGCCTGAATTTCAGGATCCTGTATTTGCTATGGCCCGCTGTGACCTCTAAAGAGTGCGCCTGAAATGTCGGTTCGTAAACCGTGGCACACACCTCAAGACTATTCCGGTTCGGCCGTTACCAAGAGTGGCATTCCATGCTCGCGTGCGTCCTTAGTGACCTCAGCCACCTTTGTTTCGGCAATGTCGCGGGGAAAAACTCCAGCGACTGCCTGGCCCTTTTTGTGCACTGAGAGCATCAAGTGGACCGCTTCCGTTTCGCTCTTATGAAAGAAACGAACCAGGGACGAGATTACGTACTCCATCGTCGTGAAGTCATCGTTGTGAAAGATGACCTTGTAGCGACGAGGGACACGCGTCTCTTGGCGCTCTTCGAGCTCCACGTCGCCCTCGTGAGCGGGTTTTTGCGGGGTGGCCATGGTTCAAAGATGAGATTAATCCAAAGTGAGCCCAGCTTCACTTGCCGCATTGCGCAACATCGAAAGCTGGCCACACCCCGGGGGTTGAGCTGTATCCTAACAGAAGGGGGCAACCGGACAGGGGTAGGGTGCTTGTCATGAAGCTCGAACCGAACATGGTGATCGCCGGTCGCTTTCGGCTCAACAAACTGTTG
>JAHFDX010000496.1 GCA_023248785.1 Myxococcales bacterium | reverse complement strand
CCCGACCGGCGGTGGCGTCGACTGCAACATGCCGAGCAATCACACCACCCAACTGGCGCAGAGCGCTAACGCGATTAATTGGAACGTCGTGCCATCGGCCTCCTACAACGGCCAATCGATGTCCACGGGCTCGAGCGTCCCCGACGTCGTTCGCCGCGGCAACATTCTGTATCTGTTCAATCCCAATACTGTGCACCAATACGATCTCACTACCGGCAAGCTTGGCGTAGCCACGACGGTCACCGTGACTGGCCTCAGCACAGGCGGCTTCGTCGATCCCAGCGTGATCATGGAAAATGGGAAAATTATTCTCTTCTTCTTGCCGGGCATTCTTGGTGCAGACCCCGCCGGTTGCAGTTCCAGCCAAACCACCTGCCAGCGTTCGATCCAGAGCGCCACCGAAGTCAGCGGATCCAACGGTGCAGCCTTCACCCTCGACTCGGGCAGCCGAGTGACCGAAACCATCACCTATTCGCCGAGGCAGACTTTTTCCGATCCCGCTGTGTTCGCTGACGCGGCCGGGTATGTGCTCTACGTGTCGATGGGGTCGAACACAGTCGCATATCGATCGAGCACGCTTCACGGCAGCTACGTGCCGATTCCTGGGCTGCCGCTGTCGTCCGTTGGCGGGTCGGGGAGTTTCCCGGTGTTGGTGAACAATCTCGGCGGCGTTCCAAGTGGATACTACGACACGGGGAGCGGAATGTACTGGACGTACGTGAGCGCGAACGTCGGTGGCGCGAACGTCATCCAGCGGGCGACCCATAGCTCGCTCACCAGTCCGGTGACGGGTTTTACCACCGTGCTATCGGCCACCGCACTCGGCTATTCATCGGCGTCGTCGGCGTTGGTCGCCAGTCCCGGATTTCACCAGAACGTTCCGTAACACCGTCCGTGTTTTACGCGCCCAATATCGTCCTTGGCACTCCCACGTACGACCAATTGGATCGCGCAGAACGACGGGGTCGTGCTACCTCCAGAAACTGATCCCATGCGCGTCATGAATTTCTCTGCCGGACCTGCCGGGTTACCGCTCCCTGTTCTTGAACGAGCGAAGGAAGAGCTCCTCGATTACGCCGGAACGGGCATGAGCATCATGGAGCAGAGCCATCGCGGCAAGATGTACGAGCGCGTCCACAACGAGGCCTTGGAAGCAATACGGCGCATCCTTCACATCCCCGACGACTATGCCGTGCTTTTTCTGCAGGGGGGCGCTTCCATGCAGTTTTCGCAGGTGCCTTTGAACTTTCTTTCGAAAGGTAACATCGCCTATTACATTGTAAACGGCACATGGGGTGAGAAGGCACGCGACGAGGCTCGCATCGTTGCGACAAGGGAAGACACCTTTGCGATTGAGCTCGCGTCCACGCTCGAGGCGAGCACGTACACGCGCGCGGTTGATTGGAAGAGTCTCACCGTGCCGAGCAACGCCGCCTACGTCCACTTCACTTCGAACGAAACAGTCCACGGCATTCAGTACGCCGTTCGCGCCGGCGAGGCGCTCCCCACGTTTGGCGGCACGCCTGTGATCTGTGACATGTCGAGTGACATGATGTCGCGCCCCATCGACGTGACCAAATTCGACTTCATTTACGCTGGAGCGCAAAAGAATCTTGGGCCGAGCGGCGTCCTGATCGCGGTTGCCAAGAGAAGTTTCCTCGCGTCGGGGACAAAGTCGCTGCCGAAATTTTTGCAATACCGCACGCACGACGACAGCGCGTCGCTTTACAACACCCCACCCACCTTTGCGATTTACCTTGTACGCCATGTGCTCAGTTGGATCGAAGAGCAGGGCGGGCTTACGGCCGTTGACGCGACCAATCGAACGAAGGCTCAGTTCATCTACGACGCAATCGCGGCGCAGCCAGAGGTTTTTCATTGCCCGGTTGCAAAGAATTCGCGCTCGTTGATGAACGTGGTCTTTCGCCTACCCACACAAGCCGACGAAGAGCGCTTTATTAAGGAGGCCCAAGGGCACCACATGGTCGGGCTCAAAGGCCATAGATCTGTGGGAGGCATTCGTGTGTCGCTCTACAACGCAGTATCGACGAGCGACGCAAAAGCCCTTGCAGAGTTCATGGGGGCTTTTCGCCTGTAAAATGGTAGGTTTGCGACGCCGATGACGCGCCGTCGTTCAATCGCCCAGGATGTGTGGAACATCCCAAACAGCCTCACGATGTTACGAATCGTGATGATTCCCGTCTTTCTCATATTCTTGAACGTCGGAACACGCTTGTCCGGCTTTTGGGCGGCAATAATTTACACGCTTGCAGCGCTCACCGACATGCTCGACGGTTACCTTGCGCGCAAGCTTGGTGTCGAAAGCGTGCTTGGGAAATTCCTTGACCCGCTCGCCGACAAATTAATCGTGATGGCAGGCCTTGTGTGGATGGTCCCAATGGGGCGCATTCCGGCGTGGGTTGTGATTGTTCTTCTCGCGCGCGAGATCAGCGTGACGGGCCTTCGAAGCGTGGCGGCGAGCGAAGGCGTCGTGATTGCCGCCGGGCAAGACGGCAAGATCAAAACTGCGCTTCAAATGATCGGAATCATTGCGCTCGTGATTGGATACCCGTACCACCTCGTCTACGGGCCCATTGATCTTGGGCTCGTTGATCTCGTCAAAGTCGGCCGCATGCTTGTGTACATCAGCTTGGCGTTTTCTGTCGCAAGTGCTGCTCAGTACCTTCGCCTGTTCGCACAAGCGGTGGATGCGAAGGATCAGAAGCACCAGGCAGGGGCACCCGATTAGGCCAGGGGCACCATTTTCGAACGGCGAATCCGCTTGTCACGCGTCAGAAGCGGGACCGAATGCACGACACTCGTAGCAGCGATGAGCTCATCGGCGGGATCGCTTCGAAAGTCCAACGCGGTCGAAACGCGCGCGACATCCAAATCGAGCGGCCATACGTGGATCGAGGCTAAGGCGCGTGTTAGTTCGGGCGACCTTAGGTCCATCAAGATGCGCCCCATCTGCACGAGCTTGCAGAGCTCCCACAGCACGATTGCCGAAATGCTCCACGGCTCATCCAAAAGGAGCCGGCGTTCTTTCGGCGTGACATCGTTCTCCAGGCCACGCACAAGCATATGGGTATCAAGGTTTAGCATTGGCATCCCATCCGACACCCGTGGACAAAATGTCACCCGTCACCTGAATCTTGCCCTTGAGGCTTCCGAGCAACGCCCTACCTCCTCGTTCGACAGGAATAAGCTTAGCCACCGGCTTACCACGCTTGGTCACGAGGATCCCTTCGGGATCGACGTTGTCCAGCAACGCAAGGCATTGTTCCTTGAACTTCGCGGCGGGAAGAACCTTCATAGACATATTATATGACTAGTTGTTACAGATGTCTATGTCTTCATCGACCCAGCCTCGAGGTTGCCTGTGGTCGCGAAGACAGACCCATGGTGCCGGCAGAACGCATCAGCGGGGGTGACCATGGACTGCACCGAGTCAGAGGCGTTCTGGTGCCTGACCGACTCGTGTTCATGCCAATGACGCTAGCCGCGGCAACCGCCGGCGCTCGATTGCAGGCGGTGGAGGCAGAGGATGAGAACGTCCTGGCGGATTCCCCCAAACAAATACTTCTTGTCCGCGTGCTCTTCGCCGACGTAAGTAAAGCGCATGCACAAGCGTGCCGTCGTTCTCCTTGCCTCGGTCGTTGTTAGTAGTGCACTCGCAATGGGCGCATGTTCCAACTCGACCGAGGGCCAGCGCTGCAGCGTCCTTAATAGCAGTCTCGACTGCGCAGAATCGCTGGTTTG
>JAHFDX010000024.1 GCA_023248785.1 Myxococcales bacterium | reverse complement strand
TAGCCGATGCCCACCTCAACGTAACGGCTTTCGGGATGAATCAACTGCAAAGGGTGCAGTGCGATCCGGTAGTCGTGACGCAGATCCTGACTTGATGCATTGGCTTGATGACCTGTGCGTGCCGTCATGCCGAGTGACGTTCTCATGGGAAGCGTGGCCCCCACACATCCCATCAGAGTTGCCCCCACACATCCATATCCCATCAGGGTTATCGTCGATGGCACTGCCATAAGCTTCTCACCGTTGCCCCATCGGAGCGTGGTCCCGCTGCGTGTTGAAATTGTAGCAGCGGTCTCGCGTATTCCTTACCCCGCGCGCGTAGCATCGGCAAGGGGGGGCCTAACAGGCTGCTGCTGAAACGTTTCAGCAGCCTGCATAGGTCGATTTTTGATGCCAAACGATAGGCCTCAAGACCTCTAAGCTCGCCGTTCGCGTTCGGGTTCCGCTCTTCGGGCTGCTCCGTTGAATCTCGCGTCCCGGTCCCGGTCCTGGTCGAGGTCCTGGTCCTGGGTGCACAAGGTCGCTTTCGCGTCCACTGGTCCCAAGCCGGACCACAGCTAGAAGCTCCGCACACCCCGATAAGCCCACCTTTACCTGCTCTTTCGTCGCACACGCCACGGGCACGCTTTCTGAATATCCACGACTGGGGCTCGCTATCGAGGAGAAAATGATGCGCATCGGATCCCTCTCAGTCGCCGCAGTTCTCATGTTTGCTTGCGGCTCGTCCGCAAGCGGTACAGCTGGCGTATCTCCAACAACGAACAACGACGCGGGTACCGCGGATGGCTCGACCGCAATCAATAGCAACGAGATCCAACCTCTCCTCATCGCGTTCACGTTTCACCTTGAAGGCCCGAGTCTCGTCGCGTCCAAAGACGCGTTCGACAGGTATTCATCAGACATTCGAACGGCTGCCGAGATCTTTCACCGCAACGGCGCCATTGCCACGTGGGAAGCCGCGGAGATCCTCGACAAGAGCATCTCGTACAACGTGAATATCTTGAAGGAACTCCAGGATGGCGGCGACGCGATTGGAGTGCATGCGAACAGCACTGGCTACATTCCAAATGATCCCAACTATTCGGAAGCGAAAATGGAGACCGAGCTGAAGAGATTGCGCGACGCCATGAAATCTCTCGGCATTAACGCGCGCCATGCATCGAACATCTGCTCGACGGTCGACTGGGTGACGGCCGTACACAATAGCGGGTACGAGGCCGTCACGGGCGTAGTCGAATGGTGCTTGAAATCGCTCTCCAGCCCGCCGAGTGAAGTGAAGGATTGTCAAAGTCCCGACAAGTGCCACGGGCCATATCCGAAGGCGACCGAAGAACAGATGTCGCCCTGGTACGGAGAATCAGGAGCGAACTGGACGACGCCTGCTTCGAGCGGACTTCTCATCCTTCCCACCACCGGTGCCGTTCCATGCGCAGCGGAAGAATCGGGAGGCGCCGTATCGCCGACGCACTGCGGATACAGCGACGATGATGCCGCGGTCGTGCTCGCAAACATGGACATCGCGATCGCCGCGCGGCAACCGGGCAAGGTTCACACGTTTGTCCTCGTCGCAAGCTTTGGTCAAACGCCCAATGCACAGGTTCTTGAGAAGTTCCTTCAAGAGGTCAAGGCGAGGTACATCGACACGGGCAAGGGCAAGTGGATCGGGATCCCCGCCATGATTGATGCGGTAAAAGCAGCGAACTAAGGACACTCCTGACCCAGCGGCGGATCCGGATTGCAGTAAATGAAACCGCCACCAATCGTTTTCGTCACCAGGACCACCGTGTCGGCGCGAATCGCGGCGTCGATCGTGGGGAGGACACGCTGTATCCCATCGACAGAGCCCTGCGTGGCCGCAAACACGTGAAGCACTTGCTTCACCCACTTGTCTTGGGCCAAAACCCGCGCGCTACTCGCCGTGATCCCTTCGAGCTTCTTCTCGAGCAGTGACTTGATTTCGGCGTCCGTCTGCGCACCCGCACTTTGTGGTTTGTACGCACGCGTCACGCTGACGCCGACTTTCTTGCCATCGATTTCGACAAGAATGTCTGTGATCGAATTTGCACCGCCGTCGGGTGCCGGCCCATACATCACCTCCGTCTCCGTTTTCAAAAGTGTCGCCCCTTCGCAAAAGTGCAACACTTCAAAGCTCATCGTCTCCGACTCCCCTGAACTTCCGCCCGCGTTGGGTTTGTCGAACAAGCGTTGCCCGTCGGACGACAACCAAGCCTTTTCGTAACGTTCGCCGGCAACGAATTGAAGCGTGTCGACCTTGAGCGAAGGTGTCGCCTTACTAAGCTCCGCGCGAACCTCTCCGCACGATCCACTAAGCGTTCCCAATATGTCCGAGTCGCCTACCGAATCGCCAGCATCGAGCGCGTTGGTGGCGGATGCTTCATTTGAAGCCGAATCGAATGATGTTGCATCCGCAAAGGAGGCATCCGACGCGGTCGCATCGGGTGATGAGATCCCATCCGCGCTGCATCCCGCGCATAAGACAAATGTAGAAAGCGAGACCCATCCGATACGGCAATCCATGCGGCTTCGTATCACACGAAGGACGCGGAAATCTCGCGGCGATCTGTATTCGGGACTATGACGTTCTCATGATCGTGCGTCGCTCCTTTTTCGCAATGGCCTTCGTGGGCATCGCAGGCTGCTTCAGCCTCGTTTCCGCTCCAAAGAACAAAGATGGCGGAACGGGACTGCTCGCCGTGGGCGCCGATGCGCCCGAATTTTCCGCCCGTGACGAGACAGGCTCGTCCTTTGCCCTTTCGAGCCTTCGCGGAAAAGCCGCGGTGGTTTTCTTCTACCCGAAAGACGGCACTCCGGGATGCACCAAGGAGGCGTGCGCGTTTCGCGATAACTTCCGCGAGTACGAACGGCGAGGCGCCGTACTCATCGGTGTATCGGCCGACTCAGAGGCATCCCACGACACGTTCCGCAAAGAGCACAAATTGCCGTTCCCCCTCGCGTCCGACGCGAACGGTTCGATTAGCTCCGCATACGGCGTAAAGCGCATGCTCGGCATGACCGAGCGGATCACCTTTGTCGTGAACAAGCAGGGGAAAATCGTAAAGGTGTTCCCGAACGTCGACCCGGGAGTTCACGCGCAAGAAGTGCTCGCGGCGCTGCCTGGTGAGTGATTTTCCGTTCTCATCCGCTGCCGGAAAGTTTCTCCAGAAACGCTGCGCCGTATTCGGCGAGCTTCTTTGGACCAACACCTGAGACGCGGAGCATGCCTTCGTTGGTCGTCGGTCGCTCCTCTGCCATCGCAAAGAGCGTCGCGTCGCTGAACACCAAATATGCGGGGATACCGCGGCGACCTGCGATTTCCTTTCGTAATGCACGCAGTTCCTGAAAGAGCGTGCTCTCGTGCGGCGGGTCGGACGCCCGTGTGCGTTCTCGTTGCTCAGACTTCGCTCGGCGGCCCTTTCTGACCGGCTGGGACGTCGCAAGTGGATCGAGCTTCGCGCAGAGATCACAGGATGTTCCACATGGCTCTATCGACTCTCCCAAGTATCCGACAATCGATTGATGCCTGCATTCGTTGCCGTCGAGAAGATCAAACAGCTCCCGAATCTGCCGGCGCTTGCGCTCGGTCGCGTCGTCCGGACCGTCGGCCGCGAAACGTTCGTAGCTCATGACATCGGACCACGAATAAAACGTCACGCAATCGCTTGGGTGCCCATCGCGGCCCGCGCGCCCGATTTCCTGGTAAAATCCTTCAATGCTTCGCGGCATATCGCGGTGAATGACGTAACGAACGTTGGGTTTATCAACGCCCATGCCGAATGCAACCGTCGCCACCACCACGTCAATATCGTCCCGGCGAAACGCATCTTGCGTTTCTGTGCGCGTGGTTGCATCGAGCCCTGCGTGGTACGGGCGAGCGCGAATGCCATGATCGCGAAGGTAGTCGGCCGTCGTTTCGGTGGATTTGCGCGACAAGCAGTAGACGATGCCGCTCTCGCCGCGTCTTGCCATTACAAGTTGCAAAATGGCCTCGCGCACGGGAGGCACACCCGGCGTCTTCTTTCGGTACGCTGTCACCCGAAGGTTCGCGCGCAAGAACGATCCTCGGTGAACCACGGGCCTGTCCATTCCGAGTTGGCGTTCAATGTCGCGCATCACCTCGGGCGTCGCCGTCGCTGTAAGAGCAAGAATCGGAACGCTTCCAAAGCGCTTCTTCAATCCAGCAAGGTTTCGGTACGCAGGCCGAAAGTCGTGACCCCATTGGCTGATGCAATGTGCCTCATCAACAGCAATCAGCGCGAGGGGCACGCCATCAAGGGCACTTCCCACCGAGGCCTCGAGGCCTTCGGGCGCCGCATACACAATTTCGTATTCACCAAGGTGAAGTCGACGAATGCGATCGAGCCGCTCGTCGGGTTCAAGCGATGCATTGAGCGCCGTCGCTCGGATGCCTACCTCTCGCATCGCATCTACTTGATCCTTCATCAGTGCAATGAGCGGCGAGATGACCAACGTGGTTCGCCCCAAGAGCCGCGCGGGAAGTTGATAGGTGAGCGACTTGCCTGCGCCCGTGGGCATTACACCTAGACAATCGCGCCCGGCGAGAACCGCTTCAATGATGGCTTTCTGGCCTGGACGAAATGCATCGTATCCGAACGTCGACTTAAGGACCTCTGAAAGTGGCACTTCCTTCCGAAGCGACTCACCAATGTGTCGCAACGTGTCGATCATCTCCCGCGAAAAAACATGGGGGGTTGCTCGAAACATCATCCGAAGCTGGTTGAGCATTTCCTGAGCGCGCTCTTGAGTATTCGATGCGCTACGATCCAACCTTTGCCATTCGCCAACGAGTTCGTCGTAGACACGCGTGCAGTCGGAAACCGTTGCGGACATCTGCATCAGAATAATCGCAATCGGACCGAGAGCGCTGGAAGTTGCGAGATAGCTATACCCCTGAGCGAGGGTCCTCTTCAGCGCGGAAGGGACAGGATGACAGTAGATGCTTCCCCTCGAAACGACTGCACGGGCAGCGTGAAGTGCACGAGCACGGGCCAAAGCCCGCAAGGGTCACGCGGTCGCCGCGACTTGAATCTTTTTCGGGTCGAAGTCCTCCTTGCGCTTCCACAGGGCAAGCACGGTGCTGGCAATACGTCGGGCGAGGGTGAGTCGAGCCAAGTTCAGTCGTGTGCCAGCTTCGACGGACGTCATACACGCGACCGACCACGGATGTTTCGGATACGCGCTCAACACCGACATCGCGGCGCCCTTGAAGAGAGCTTTGAGCGCGGGATGTCCGTTGCGGTTCAAACCGCGCGTCACCGTCGACGCCTTGCGTACCATCTTGCCGTGAGTGGGGACCCAATCGGACGACGAGCGAGTCACCACGCCCAGCCCTGCATAGGCCCATAGTTGTCGCGCGGAGCGAAAGCGATGCGGCGTACCCAGGATGGCGACCACGTGGGCCGCTCGAATCAAGCCAATGCCCGGTACACCCATCAAGCGCTGCACGTCGGCGCTTGTCTTGGCAACGTGCGAGAGCTCTTCGAGTGCCTTGTCTCGCAGTGCCTGAACCTGCTTGACCAAGTCGATGTGTAGCTCCGCGCGCAGCCGTCGTTCCTTGGGCAGCGTCCGAAGCAGCTGCGCCGATATTTCGCCCGACCGAATCTGCGCTCGTTCGACATCGAGTCCTCGTCCTCGAAACAGAAATCGCAGCTGCAGCTGCGCACGCACCGCGTGTTTGGTCATCGCGTCGTAGCTGCGCACGGCTTCCTTCAGCGGTGAAATTCGGCTCTTGTACACTTGCGTTGCGAGCGTCCCTTTGCGCAGTTGCTCCGCGAGCCACCACGCATCGATCGTGTCGCTCTTCGGGCCGCGCCTCTGCGGCGGGACCGTAACCACCACCCGTTCCGCTTCGCGCTCCAACAGCTCCGCGAGCCACTCCGCATGCATGCCTTCTTCCAGACACACATGCTTGCGTCCGGCGACTTCTCGAAGTGCCTTCCGTAGCTCCGCGCCATGCGTCTCCACCACGCGCTCGCTCAAGCGTCGCTCCGATGGGCCCATCACGCAGAGCGTCGTCGTTTGTGCGTGCACGTCCAATCCGATATATCGGTCCATGGGTGTCCTCCTCGGGTTTGTGCCGGAGCGAAAGCTCACGAGCACCCAACTTGTCCCAGAGGACCCCGTCTTTGCGCGCGCCTTCACCCCGTCGTCCGCCATCCCCTTACTTATGCCTGAGCGAGCGAAGGGAGCGAAGGACCCCCTCTGACCTTACGACGACAGGGGGTTCTTCGCTTCGCTCCTAAGAACATGGCATGAAAACATTGGTGATTTGAGCTGAGCGCCATGTTCTTTGCCAACCATCCGGCCTAAGGCCGGTGCGAGCTCAGGATGACATGGGGGGCGCATTACGCAACGCAACGAATCGTCGTGCCGCCTCAAGCAACGCGTCGCGCTCATTCGCGTTTGGATCAGACAGCACTTGCTCGAGTAGCGCGTCGAGCACTTCGCCGATTACGGGACCCGGCTTCAAGGCAAGCTCTTGAATTAGGTCGCGGCCATTGATCTTGAGCGCCTTCGTGGTGAGCGCCGCACCGGCGGCCAGCACTTCGACGACGCGCGACTTGAGCAGCCGAAGGCGCTCGAGATCATCGGTGACATCACGACCCTTGCCAAGAACATCGGCTTCGTTGAGGGCGTAAAGATCGTGCACGTGCTCGGGCGTGATCTTTCGAACCCACCTCCGAACGGCCGCATCTGTCCAGTCCGACGTGAAATGAATGATGTGGTTTCGAACGAGATGCGTGATGCGCGTGCGTTCGTCGTTTGAAAACCGCATGCGAACAAGTACGGGCTCGAGCATGTCGGCTCCCACTTGCTCGTGGTTGTAGAAGGTAAAATCGTTCGTTTTTTCGCTTCGCTCGCGCGTGCGGGGCTTCCCAATGTCGTGAAAGAGCGCTGACAACCGCAATACCGCATCTCCACGCGAAGCGTCGAGGCACGCCATTGCATGCCCCCAAACATCGAACGCATGATGACGGTTTTGCTCCACACCCACACTTTCCATGAGCTCTGGGCACGTGACCTCAAGCAAACCGTATTGTCGCATGACTTCAAACGCGCGGGACGGACGCGTTGCCTTCATGGTCTTGGTCCATTCGTCACGAATACGCTCAGCAGATACCTTTTGATACGTGGCAAGCGTTGGCTTGATGGCGGAGGCCGTCGTCGCATCGAGCTCGAGCTCAAGCGTGGCGACAAAGCGCGCTCCGCGAAGCACACGCAAACCGTCTTCCGAGAATCGCTCCATGGGGTTGCCGACCGCGCGCAACAGCTTCCTGTCGAGATCGCCCTGACCATCGAACGGATCCTCGATATGGCCCGTTACCGGATCCACAGCGATGGCATTGCAAGTGAAATCACGCCGCGCAAGGTCTGCAACAAGATCGTCGACGAAATGCACCGCATCGGGCCTTCGGCCATCGCTGTAGGTGGTCTCACCTCGCAGCGTCGTGACTTCGTAGTGCGCCTTGTTCAAGACGACCGTCACGGTGCCGTGCTCGATCCCCGTGGGAATGGCATGCGGGAAAATGGTCAGCAGCTCATTGGGGCGCGCGTCCGTGCACACGTCCCAATCCGCGACATTGCGCCCAAGAAGAAGATCTCGAACGCAGCCTCCGACAATCCAGGCGCGCTTACCCGATTCGCGCAAGCGACGGCAGAGCCCGGTCGCGTCACTCGGAATGAGCGACAGGTCGACAACATCCTTTCGCAGGCTCATGTCCCGGTTTTATAGCGCGGCCGTTCACATCGCGACATGACGACGACGCGAATAAAATTCACCAGAAGCCTCGTTGCAAGAGGCGCTTGTCGCACCGTGCGAGCAAGCGTGGTCGGATCAAACCCCTCGTTCAATAGGATCGGCGTTCGCGCATTAATGTAACTGAGCATGATCTCTTCGTCAAACTCAGGGTGGAATTGAACGCACCGGACGTGATCTCCCCACGCGTACATGGCGACCGGCTCCAGTGCCGTACGCGCCAGCACACGCGCTCCCTTTGGAAGGCGCACCACGGAATCTACATGCGTCGCCTGCGCATCAATGGTGTCGGGGATTCCTTCGAGCATCGGATCATCATCGAGAAACTCGACGGACACGGTGCCCATCTCGCGACCTCGAGGACTTCGTGCGACCTGCCCACCCAGGGCTTGCGCCACAATCTGATGACCAAAACAGATGCCGAAAATGGGCACACCTGCGGATACCCACTGCCGAATGCACTCCTCCGTTCGGAGCATCCACGGCGCACGCTCAGTGACGCTCGAAGGCGAACCCGTGATGATGACGCCAGAAAGTTCACTCGATGACGGCAGGGCGTGAGTCGCACGCGCATCGACCTCGAGCCAGCGTTCATCCCATTCGCCGGAGGCCACATTGCGGATGAAGTCGGCGAATTGCCCGCGCGCTTGGGCCACCGGCTCGATCGCATCCCCTGTGCGAAGAATACACAGCATGTGTTGCCATACAATTGTAACATTGACCGGGCAGATGTGCGAAGTTTGCGGCGCTCCAAAAACATGGGACACTTTTATGTGCCACGCAGTGCTGCGCTTCGGCGCAGGTGACTGTTCCTAGCCTCATGATCGAATCCCAAGCGCAACTTTCACTTCCCCTCGACGACTTTTACGCGCCCCCGGAGGTTCCGACCATTGCGCGTAACGAGCGGGTGTTTTGCAACCGAAACCTGCGAATGCACCAGATTGCCTGGGTCGGCTTCGACATGGACTACACGCTTGCCATTTACAACCAAGAGGAAATGGATGAGCTGTCGATTCGCTCGACCATGACCAAACTCCTGGCCCGCGGATATCCTAGCTTCCTCACGAGCATTCCGTACTCAATCACCTTCCCAGTGCGCGGCCTGCTCATCGACAAGCGGTTTGGCCACATCCTCAAGATGGACCGCTATAAGCACGTGTGTAAGGGGTACCACGGATTTCGAGAGCTCACGCGCGACGAGCTTCGACAACTCTACCACGCGAAGAAAATTCGCCCCGCAACGCCGCGCTATCACTGGATCGACACGCTCTATGCCTTGAGCGAGGCAGCCCTCTACACCGCCATCGTCGAAGCATACGAAGCCCGAGGGATGCCCATCGACTACACGCGCGTTTTCGCCGACATCCGCGAGTGCATCGACGAGGCGCACCGCGATGGCACGATCTTGAACGCGGTCTCCAACGATCTGCCCCGCTACATCGTGAAGGATCCGAAGCTTGCACCCACGCTAGACAAGCTGCGAAGTGCGGGGAAGCGCCTGTTTGTCCTCACCAATTCGCGCTGGTCGTACACCGAAAAAATGATGACTTATCTGCTTGGCGGCCAGATGGGCGAGTACCCGCAGTGGCGAAATTTCTTCGACGTGGTGGTCGTCGCTGCCGGTAAGCCAGCGTTCTTTCAAGAGCGGCGCCCGCTCATGGAACGGGACGGCGAAGCGCTAAAGCCCGCTGCGATTCCGCTCGAACGCGGGCGCATCTACGAAGGCGGCAATCTCATCGAGCTCGAGCGCGGTGTTGGCGTTTCCGGTGATCAAATTCTTTATGTAGGGGATCACATTTACGGCGACATCTTGCGTTCGAAAAAAGACAGCGCGTGGCGCACGGCCATGATCATTCAGGAACTCGAGACCGAGGTTGCTGCATACGAATCGTGCCACGAGGACTTCGTGCGCAATGAGCACCTTGAGGGGGTGCGCGAGCAGCTTGAGGACGAGCTGCGCTTTTATCAGAACCGATTCAAAGAGCTCTCAAGGCGCATCGAGGCGGGCACCGGAAAAAATGGCGCCGGCGGAAAAATTGTCGAGCTTGAAGGCGAACGAACGCGCATAAAACGTGCGGTTGAACGCATT
This sequence comes from Myxococcales bacterium, assembly GCA_023248785.1. GTDB lineage: Bacteria > Myxococcota_A > Polyangia > Polyangiales > Polyangiaceae > JAHFDX01. Next base: position 5,229 of record JAHFDX010000024.1, on the reverse strand, counting down.
CGCGGACGCCTTCGCCAACTCGAACTGGAATTGTCGACGCTCGAACGCCGCATCGATCTTCGTTTTCATCCGTATTGGGGTTCGCTTCTCAAAGAAGCGAACGAGCAATCGAGTTTTGGTGCGCAAGTGGACGAATATGCGTGCCTCTACACCTCACGGGTCTCAAACTTCTTTGCGTATTCGCCGCAGCAGTTCTTTCGATCGCCCCGAGACGAAATGGCGCACGAAATAGGCTAATAGTCGCGATCCTATGAAGCCCGTCGCTCGTTTCAAGGAAACCCCTGAGGATTTTTGCGTAGACGAAATCCCGGCCTACGAACCCACAGGCGAAGGTGAGCACCTTTGGCTCACGATTCGAAAACGAAATCGCACGACCTGGGAAGTGGTCCGGACGATTGCGAGTCAGCTCGGATGCGACCTACGGCAGACCGGCATCGCGGGACAAAAAGACAAGCGCGCAATCGCAACACAATCAGTTACATTATTGCGCCCGCCTTCGCTTTCGCGCGACGAACTTAGGCAGAAAGCGGAGGCACTCACCATCGACGGCGTGGAAGTGACCCGTATCAGCTTCCACGCAAACAAGCTCAAGCCAGGCCATTTGCGCGGCAATTCATTCCGCGTGTGCTTGCGCGGCATCGATGCAACCGAGGCGCCCAGCATCGAAGGTGCCCTTCGCGACATGTCCAATACAGGCTTTCCGAACCACTACGATGCTCAGCGATTTGGCCGTGCTGGCGACAACGTGCAGCGCACCCTCGCATGGCTTCGGGGCGAGGAGCGTGCGCCTTCCGATCGCAAGAAGCGGCAGTTCTTGTTTTCCTCCCTCCAGTCCGAGGTCTTCAACCGAGTACTCGATGCGCGCGTTGCCGAAGGAACATGGGCGACCGCGCTGCAAGGCGACCTTTGCAAACTCCACGCGAGCGGTGGAATGTTCCTTTGCGAAAATGAGGCGGAGGATCAGGCGCGTGCTTTGGCTGGAGAACTCTCCGCAACGGGCCCAATGTTCGGGGTAAAAATGAGGGAACCAAAAGGAAGGCCCCTTGAAATCGAACGCGCAACGATCCTCGACGTCTTGGGGAGCGATTTCGATTTGTTGAAAACAGCTCCCCTGGGCGAGGGGACTCGCAGACCCCTTCGGATTTGGGTGGAAGACATGCATACGGAGGTCTGCCCCGGCACCGCAGACAACGCTTCGGTCACCATCGACGTGCGCTTTATGCTACCCAAGGGAGCCTACGCCACCACACTTCTCGGACAGGTCATGACGCTGTCCGAGACGGGCCAGGCAGGCGAGGTGGGCGTGCTCGAATCAACTGCATCAGACGAAGAACGGACCTTTGATGATTGAAAAAGTTGAAAGCGCGATGGTCGGCCTCGGTGCTGGATGGGTCCTCTGGCTCATGCTGGTGCTGAGTGTGATTTCTCTGGCGGTGATGCTCGAGCGCGCGTGGCTTTATATGTCGTTGTCGGAAGACATCGATGTGTTGATGCGCAACTTTGCGAAACTTCTCGCAGAAGGCAATGTGGGCGGTGCGCGAAAGCTCTTGGAAGGATCCAAGAGTGCCGAGGCTGCTGTCGTGATAGCTGGCATCACAGAAGCCGCGCGTGGCGTTGACGCTGCGGAGAGTGCGATGGCAAGCGCGGGCGCTATTCAGCGACTAAAACTCGAGCGACGTCTCGCCTTCTTGGGCACGCTTGGAAACAACGCGCCGTTCATCGGCCTTCTCGGGACAGTCATCGGCATCGTTGGCGCATTCAAGGAGCTCGGCAAAGCAGGCGCCGGTGCCGCAGGACCGACAAATCAAGTCGCGCCTCAAGCTGTCATGTCGAACATCGCTGAGGCCCTCGTCGCAACGGCCGTCGGACTCCTCGTCGCCATCCCTGCTGTGGCTGCGTACAACGCGTTCCAACGCATCGTCAAAGCCAAGCTCGCCAACACCGACGCGCTCGCGTACACGTTGCTCGCCCATTTGAAGGGCAGTAGCGCTGTCACTCGTAGCGCGCGCGAGGAATAAGCCATGGCGATGGGCAACAATGAAGAGACGGACAGCGAGATCGTTGGCATCAACGTCACGCCGCTCGTCGACATTACCCTCGTGCTTCTCATCATCTTCATGGTGACGGCGCGACTCATCGTGTCGTCTTCCGTGCCGCTTGATCTTCCAAAGTCGTCACCTGGATCAACCACTGATGTGCAGAGCATCTTCAGTGTGGTGCTCACGGCCGACGGTCGCACCCTCGTCAACTCGCAGCCCGTTGCGAACGATGATGCACTGATGCCCCTCGCAAAAGATGCTCACACGAAGAACGTGGAGTTGCGTGCTGTCATCAAGGCCGACGCCGCCGTCAACCACGGGCGGGTGATTCATGTGCTTGATCTGTTAAAGCAGGCCGGCGTTTCGAAGATTGCGTTCGGCGTAACCCCGATGTCGGTCAGCCCGCCGAAGTAACGCCATCTATTGTCATCCTGTACCTCGCTCCCGTTCTTGGCCGGATGGCGGGTAAAGAACATGGCAAATTCCTCAATATTTTCATGCCATGGTCTTGAGGGCGTCCTTGGCTCGCTGAAAGTTCGCTCCTAAGAACATGGCATGAAAACATTGGTGATTTGAGCTGAGCGCCATGTTCTTTGCCAACCATCCGGCCCAAGGCCGGTGCGAGCTCAGGATGACATGAGATGACAGAAGAGCGGGGCTCGCCTTTCCCGTCCGCTGAGGCTGTGCTATGAAAATCATTATCATTAAGGTTTCCCAAGTTTTGACCGAAATCTTGGTGACACCCGAACGTCGAACATTGAGATGACTGCCGCAACATCCCCCTCCTGGAACCAACCCGCTGAGCCTTCAGTGGCGATCGATCGCGCACTTGCGCTCGACCACACGAGCAATGCGGCGGTCCTGGTGAGTGCGGGCGCTTCGGCAATGATCGTCCAGGGCGCCTTTTTTGTAACCGTGTTGCAAGTAGCGCTCTTTGGTCTTTCAGCGTTCGGTGCTGGCGTTCGAGCCTACGTCCGCGCCCAGCTCACGACCGAAGTCGAGGTGCTCGTCGATAAAGAAGATCCCCCCGCACCGAAGCCCGAACCTCAAACCGAAGTAGTTCAGCCAAAACAACCCGTCGTAACCCAAGTACCGAAGGACGCACCCCCGCCAAAGGAACTTCCTGCGGCAGCGCCTGCGCAGGCCGCACAAGTACTCACCGCAAACGACGAGGGTCCCATCGATCTATCGAACACGATCGTTCAAGGTTCGGGACAAACGTACGCGGGCGGAACGACGTCGAGTCTCGGGACATCCCAGAAAGCGGTGACCAACTCCGTCGTACGCAACGATGGATTGGAAAATGGGCACGGCACAACGCCGGCATCCACTCCCGATCGAACGCGGGGCGCTGGCCTGCTCGGCGCGAGCGATTGGAATTGCCCGTGGCCTGCGGAAGCCGAGTCTGCGGGTGTCGACGAAGCATTCGTCGTTGTCCAAGTAACCGTAAAGGGCGACGGAACCGCACAAACGGTGCGCCTGGTGAACGATCCCGGCAATGGCTTCGGGCGGGAAGCCATTCGCTGCGCAATGCGACAGCGATATCTGAGCGCGCTCGATCACGACGGCAACAACACGGCCGGCGCAACGAAGCCATTCCGCGTGCACTTTCAGCGCTAAGCTAACCGCCCGATGGATGTTCGTGATGAAGCCACAGAGCTAGTGTCCGCTGTGCGAGCCTATCTCGAGTGGCACGAAGCCGCGGGCACGGTTGGAATTCCGCGGGGAAAAACTCCGCAGCCAAAAATGTCGCAACCCGCAGAGATGAGCGCGGAAGTGGGCGTGGAGATCGGTCAGCAGCCGCCCGCCGAAATGCCCCAGGCATCGGCACCATCCATTGTAACTTCAATTGATCGCAACGTGCGCTTGCCTCAATTGGCGGACGAGGTTCGCGGATGCACGCGTTGCGGCCTTGCAACCACGCGCACGAACACAGTTTTTTCGCGCGGAAATCCCGATGCGTCGTTGTGCTTCATCGGCGAAGCGCCTGGGGCAGATGAAGATGCGCAAGGCATTCCTTTCGTCGGACGCGCGGGGCAATTGCTCGACAAAATGATTGCGGCCATGGGACTTTCACCCGAACGCGATGCTTATGTGTGCAACATTCTCAAGTGCCGGCCGCCGGAGAATCGCCGGCCGACTCCGGATGAAATGCAGACCTGTTTTCCGTATCTGCACGAACAACTGGATCTCGTGAAACCCAAGGTCATCGTCGCGCTTGGAAATACAGCGGTCGCAGCGCTTCTCAACACCACGATCGGTATCACGCGCTTGCGTGGGCAGTGGAAACTCTACCGAGGAACGATTCCTGTGATGCCCACGTATCACCCATCGTACCTCTTGCGTCCGAGCGGACAGCAACTCGAAGCAAAACGCCAAGCATGGGAGGATTTACAAGCCGTGATGAAAGAACTGGGACTCGCGATTCCGAAACGCGGCTAAGAGCCAAATATTTCGATCGCACTCCCGTTCATCGCATCGGGTGCGTCGAGTGCCGCGTACACAATCGTTCGCGCCACATCGTCGGCCGTCATTTGCGCTTCGTACCCGCTGCCTCTGAGCATGTCGGTATCCACTGAACCGGGAAGTACGCACATGGTTTGAACACCGGTGCCCCTGAGTTCTTCGGCCAGCGACTTCGTGAAGCCGAGCACCCCCCACTTCGATGCATTGTACGCAGTGCCGCATGCCGTTCCCACGGTCGATGAAATGCTGCCCACCTGGATGATGCGTCCTTGCTTTTGCGCGCGAAGGTGGGGAAGGCAGATCCTTGAAACGAGAAACGTTCCCTTAAGATTGACCGCAATCACGCGATCCCAATCGAGCTCATCCGTCTCATGCGCTGCCGCACGCAGGACGACCCCCGCATTGTTGACCACAATCGTGGGAGTTCCGAGTTTTGCAACGACCTCGGCGTAGGCGCGATCAACGTCATTGCCGAGGCTCACATCGCACGCGTGAACGCTGGCCTGCACGCCGACTTGCGCTACCTCCTCAGCAACCCATTGAAGTTGCTTCGCATCGCGCGACCACAACGCCACATCAAGGCCGCGCTTCGCGAGCGCAATCGCTGTCGCGCGACCAATGCCTCGAGATGCCCCCGTCACAAGCGCAATCACGAATGACCTCGAAAAACCACCTCGTACGCCATGGCCTTGTGACCTTCGTTCCCTCGATAGGAAAATGTTTC
>JAHFDX010000023.1 GCA_023248785.1 Myxococcales bacterium | reverse complement strand
AACTGACCAGTGGTCTCGCGCCGATTAAAAAAACCCAGCCGTTTGCCTATTGCTGGCATCGAGTGGCTCTAGGGACGCGAGGCGCAATGCACGTGGCAGCACCGACCCAAGCGTCATCACTTGCCACATGAGTCATCCGTGTCACGCCATCATGCCAGCACCTTCGACAACGCGATCGAGCTCGTTGAACTTGATGAAGTGCTCGGTTTGGATTGAGCTTCAAAGCGCTCGCGCGCTTTTTTACAGACGGGACATCCCTCGACATGTTTGTGAGGAGCGAGTTCTACGCGGCGCTCGAGAACTTCCGTGTCGTCGCTGCTTGATTTGGCCTTGTCACTGCTTGAGCTAGGTACCGCGGTTGTGACCGCCCGCGTCGTCGCGCTATTCGATGCTTCGCTGCTCTTTGGCTTTTCCGGCGGTATGGCCCAGGTTTTCACTGGGATGATGCAGTCGTCCAGGTTGAGCTGCTTCGGATCGTTCGCGTGCAGCTTCTGCACTTGCAGCGTCCTCTCGAGGCTGAGTTCCGTCAATGGAGCAACCATCGCATACCTCCGACGTTTCAATGAACGGAGGGCCAGCGCGAACCTTTAGCGCAAAAACGACGCACTGTGCGTATCGTTGTACTCGAAATAGATGAGCGGCTGCGGAGCCTAAACTTGAGCGCGCAGTATTCGATTGGCCGGGCCATGGCTCCCGCACGGCTGAAGCGTCAATGTTTGTGTTCTCGATCCAGTCCCGGGTGCGTCGGATCACCGGCCTCGTGGCGGGGGTTGTGATCTCTTCGATCGCCTGAGCGATCGGCGAACGACATCAGCAAATCCTTCTTGTAGATAAACTGGTCGCGCGAGTCGTACGGAACGGGATGAACACCCGTATCCATTCGGATCGCATCGCACGGGCACGCTTCGACGCAGTAGCCGCAGAAGATGCAGCGAAGCTCATCGATCACAAACTTCACCGGGAAGCGCTCGTGGCCACGCCGCGGGTCGCCTTCGGGATACTCCCCGGCTTCGATGTAAATGCACTGCGCGGGACATGCCGTCGAGCAACAAAGACACGCAACGCATCGCGGATCCCCGTTGTCGCGAACCGTCAAGCGATGCAGTCCCCGGAACCGCTCCGGATAAGGGCGCTTCTGCTCGGGATACGAAATCGTCGTGATGCCGCGATCGAGGCGTTGGGTTACCGGGTCAGGGCGCTCGCCGCGGAGCATGTCTTTCCAGTTGGAAAAAAAGTGCTGCATCGACACGCTGACGCCGCGAATCACCTCGGGAATGTACGACTGTGTCGAGAAGTCGCGCGCCGGGCCGCTGACCGTGACGGTCTTTACGGGTGCGGGAGTCTTCTTTGGAAATGTAACCGCCATAGGTGTTTTCGCCATTCGTGTCTTCCTTAAGCCTGCATGGGTGAGGCTTTGGTTCCACCTTGGCCCGCTGCCATGGTTGCCGAACTACCGACGAGCCACGTGCCTCGGCTCGTAGGGGTGAAGTAACCAACGATGAGCCGCAAAACAACGAGCGGCACCGTCAACGCAACGACGAACTGGGTGACATCTGCAGCAATTTTGACACTCCCCGCAACACCTTCCCCCGCATTCTCGAGGGCAAGCCATACAACCCCGGTGACGAAAATATTGGCGAGCGATGCGGGCAGCAGAATACGCCAACCGAGCCTCATCAGCTGGTCGTAGCGGAAGCGCGGCAAGCTCCACCGGACGAACGTTTGTAACAGGCAAGTCACGACGACCTTTCCGAAGAAGCCAAGCACTCCGAGCCCGATCACGAGGGCATGGGGGAGATCCTTGTGGAAGAGCAAGTGATCCCCCAAGGCCACCGTAACGCCGTCTCGGTGGATGAAAGGCAACGCCCAGCCTCCCAGGAAGATGGTGACAATGAGAAGCGAGCTCGTAACGACCTCCATATACTCGGCGAGGTAAAACATGCCGAACTTCATTCCCGAGTATTCGGTAAAGTACCCAGAAACGAGCTCACTCTCGGCCTCGGGAAGATCGAAGGGTATGCGCTTCGACTCAGCAACCGACGCTGCAAAGAACAGAACAAACGCGATGGGTTGAGCGAAAATCCCCCACGCGTGCTCGGCCTGCCATTGCACCATGACGTCCAGACGAACGGTGCCATAGAGCATCATGGCAGCAATGAGCGACAGACCTAATGTAACTTCGTAGCTTACCATTTGGCTCGCCGCGCGAAGACCACCCATCAGCGAGAACTTGTTGTCGCTGCTCGCCCCAGCCATCGCAGCGGCGATGATTCCCTGACCTGCTACAGCGAACACATAGAGAATACCCGCGGCAAGCGGCGCGATCATAAGCTCGATAGCGTATGCGCCCGAGGCGGGATCGCTTGAGCACACACCGGAACGTGGAACCACGTCCTTCCATTGCGCAATGCAAAGCGTGTCGCCAAACGGAACGACCGCAAGCATTGCCAGCACGGACGCCACCGCGAGCATAGGGGCGATGCTGAAGAGCACTCGGTCTGCGCGCGGGGGCATGAAGTCTTCCTTGAAGAAAAACTTCACTCCGTCGGCCGCGGTGTGCAAAAGGCCCCACACTCGAAGCTCGAATTTTCCGATCTTGATGACCGCGCGGTTCGGACCGATGCGATCTTGAATCATCGAGCTTTGGCGACGATCGGCCCACGTGAGAAGGCCACCAAGATTGAGCGTGAAGCCAATCATGATGGCGACTTTCAGGACGGTAAAGAGAACTTCCTTGCCGGTCATGTCGCCTTACACTCCTCTTGCTATCGCGGCGGGCATCGCAACGTCTGTCGCATTCGCCGTGCTCGGGGTGTCGGCTTCGAGCGACACGCGTATGTGCTTCAACTTGGACCAACTTGGCTCGAACCCAAGCGCTCGCGCAACATCAGCCAGGTGTTGCCACGCGGGCTTCGACTCGCCTTGAGGTTCGAGTGCCTTCTCCGCTTTTTGCTGCATACCCTTTGCATTGACGTAAATACCGCTCTGCTCGGCCCACGACGTTGCAGGAAGGACGACGCTCGCCGCTTGCGTGAGTGCGCTTTCATGCGCCGCCACAACAATGATCTTCGCACCTTGTAGCTCGGCAGCATCTTTTGCGCCGTTCGGTGTGTCGCCTCCAAGTGCGATCACATGCTTTACGCGACCCGCGCGAATGTCTGCCTGCAGCGAACCAAGGGGCTTGGCATCTGAAACAAGATCGCGCACGCCTCGCGTATTCGAATTCTTGTCCTTATGGAGAAGGATGTTGTCCGCGTATCCGTCGGGCGCAGCCGTGAAGTAGAAGCTGTTGCTTCCAAACTGAATCATCGCAATTTGCCGAAGGACCCAATTGTCTTCGAGGGAATGCTGGGCGGAGAGAACAAACGCCACCGATTCCTTTGGTACACCGGAAAGCAATGCCGCAACTGTCGCTAGCGCCTTCGGAAGCGTAGTTACGCCACCCTCCACGCGCGGCTCAATGATCCGACCGTCTTGCGCACGCTTGTATGTCAGCATGCCGTCGTCGCACATCCAGTACTTGTTGACGGCCATGTTGTCGCGCGGCCGATAGCGATACGCGCGGTTGAAACGCGGGTCGAAATCGAGATGCGTGTTGCAACCGGTTGCGCAACCCTGGCAGACGCTCTTTGCCGATCGCAAAAACCAAACGCGCGCCTTGAAGCGGAAGTCTTTTGTGGTGAGCGCGCCAACCGGACACACGTGTTCTGTCATGAACGTGTAGTGCCCTTCGAGCTGCTTGCCCGGCGCCACCATGACTTCGTTCAAGTTGCCTCGCTCGCGCATTTCGAGGACGGGGTCTTTGGCCACCTCGTCCATGAAGCGAATACAACGCGTGCACATGACGCATCGCTCAGCGTCGTACACAATGGTGGGACCAAACGAGACGGCCTTGGGCTTGTGTACGGGCTCGTCGCGCATACGTTTTTGGAATTGACCGTGGTCGAGCCAGTAGTCTTGCAGCTTGCACTCGCCAGATTGATCGCAAATGGGGCAATCAACGGGGTGGTTCAGAAGCAGAAACTCTTGAACGCCCTTACGAGCTTCGACAACGTGTTCGCTAGAGTCGCCCTTAACCTCAATACCCTCCGCGGCCGACATCTGGCAGGCGGGTTGAAGCTTTGGCTTTTGAATGTTGCAGTACTTCCCGGTCGATTGATCGAGCTCGACAATGTCGAGCATCACCGCGCGCGTGCCCGCCTTCGGCAAAATCTCGACGAGGCACATGCGGCAATTGGCCGGAGCCGAAAGACCCGGATGCCAGCAATAATGGGGAATTTCGTGTCCTGCTCGAGCGGCCGCGGCAATGATCGACTCGCCTTGCTCGAAGGGGATCTCGTGACCGTCATAGGTAAAAGTCGGCATGGTGTGGTCTAGCTCTTTTCAGTGATCGCACTCGCCACCGATCATATTGATCGACCCAAAGATCGGAATGATGTCGCTAAGCATCGCGCGTTCGATAAGGCCACTAAGGGAATTGGTGATCTGGAAACAAGGCGGACGAATGCGCACGCGATACGGCGTGCCCGAGCCGTCTGACACAAGGTAGAAGCCAAGCTCGCCATTGCCACCTTCCGTGTACGAGTACACTTCGCCCTTAGGAACCTTGGCGCCTTCCATGACTAGCTTGAAGTGTTGGATGGTCGCCTCGATCGTCGTGTACACGTCTCGCTTCTCGGGCAAAACGTAACGCGGGTCATCACAATTGACCGGGCCGTCGTCGGGCATCTTGTCGCAAATCTGGCGGAGGATGCGTGTCGACTGACGCATTTCTTCAAGACGCACGAGGAAGCGGTCGAGTGTGTCGCCCTTGCTGCCGACGGGCACATCGAACTCGACTTCGTCGTACTTGAGATAGGGATGCGCCTTGCGAACATCGTATGCGATACCCGACGCGCGTAAGCACGGGCCCGTCCAGCCCATCGCGATCGCGTCGGGTCCGCTAATGACCCCGGTATTCTCAAGGCGGTCAAGGAAGATGCGGTTCTTGAGCAGCATCTTTTCGCCTTCGCCCACCGTATACAAAATCTCGTCGAGGATGCCGCGTACGAGATCCTTGAATGCAGGCGTCGGAGGCTTTGCCATTCCCCCAACGCGACCAAACGAGTGCGTGAGCCGCGCGCCGGTCTCTTCCTCGAGAACGTCCCACACCATTTCACGGGCTTTCACAAACCAAAGAAACGGCGTGAACGCTCCGAGCTCCATCGCCATCGCACCCGTACACGTGAGGTGATCGCTAAGACGCGCGAGTTCGCCAAGGGCCATGCGATACCATTGGCAACGCTCTGGCACGACAAGGCCCGCAAGCTTCTCCACGGCGAGCGCGTAGCCCACGTTGTTCAACATCGGTGACACGTAATTGAGGCGATCTGCGTACGGAAAGACCTGCGTCCACGTACCGCGTTCGCACATCTTTTCGAAACCACGGTGCAGGTAACCGATTTGCACGTCGGCCTTCACAATCGTTTCGCCACTGAGCTCGAGCACAATACGTACAGTGCCATGCATTGCGGGGTGCGCCGGACCCATGTTGAGGTGCATCGGATCCGCGGGCAGCTCGAGTTCACCTTCTTCAAGATCGAGGTCGAGTGGTTCCATGGCTTACTGCTCTCCCCGATTTTCTCGCCGGGCCTTGCCATTGGTCCAGACTTCGCGACCAAAACTCATGCCCTCATCAGGCCCAAACGGCGCGAGCTTTTCGAGTGGAACGCCAGCCTCGGCTTCGGTGCGGTACGGGATGAGCGGCTGCGTCTTTTGCGCGGGGTAGTCCTTGCGAAGTGGATGTCCTTCGAACTCGGGGTAAAGCAAGATGCGCCGCAAGTCGGGATGCCCGCGAAAACGTACGCCGCTCATGTCGAACACTTCGCGCTCGAGCCAATCGACGCCCGGCCACACAGAAATAAGTGAGTCAAGCTCACAGCCATTGCACTCCTCATCGCCTACGCGCGTCTTGACGCGAACGCGGTGACGTCGTGCGAGCGAGTAAAGGTGCAACACGACTTCGATGCGAGGCAATCGTTCGGGATAGTCGACGCCACACAGATCAATCGGCATGTTGAATGCGAGCTCCGCGTCGTCGCGTAGAAAGAGCGCGACTTCCTTCCATCGCGACGCTTCAACAATCGCGGTTTCATCGCCGCACATCGAATGCGTTTCGAGGACAGCAGATCCGAATCGATCCTTGAGTTTGCGCAAGACGAGGTCGCTCATGCCTGCTCCTTAGCGGGCTTTTCCTTGCCGGATTTTCGAAGCGTGACCAAATCACCCGCACCTTGGGCTCCCGGGTGCACTGGATCGAGGCGAGGTTTGACAACGCCCGGTCGTCGATCGCCATTTGTGATCTTATCCTGCAGCAGCATGAGTCCATCGAGGATGGCCTCAGGCCGTGGTGGGCAACCCGGGATGTAAACGTCGCAGGGGATGATCTTGTCTAGCCCCGGAACCGTTGTGTAGTTGTCGTAAAAACCACCGCAACTTGCGCACGTGCCGAACGCGATGACCCATTTCGGTTCCATCATCTGTTCGTAAATACGTCGGAGCACGGGAGCTTGGCGCTGGCTAATGGTGCCGACGACCCAGAGAACATCGGACTGGCGTGGCGAGAATCGAGGAGCCTCCGCGCCGAATCGTGCGACGTCGAAGCGTGGGCTGACCGCCGCCATGAACTCCATTCCGCAGCATGCCGTAACGAACGGGTACTGAAACAAGGAGTATTTTCGCGCCCAACCAAGAAGTGCATCAAGTCGTGTGGTTGCGTAGCCGCTTTCGCTACCTTCGAGCGTGACGGTGCGGGTTACTTCTCCCATTCGAGAGCTCCTTTTCGCCAGACGTAGACGAGGGCAACGACAATCACCAACAGAAACGTCGTCATCGTCCAGAGACCGAACCAGCCGAGGGACTTGAACTGCACCGCCCACGGGTAAACAAACACCGCTTCGATATCGAACACCACGAACAGGATTGCGGTTAGGTAGAATTTTACCGAGAGCTTAACGTGGTTGCCGCCGGCAGTTTCAGATCCGCATTCAAACGGCTGGATTTTCTCTGGCGTGAGGTTCTTCTTCGGCCCAAGGACCGTGGCCAGGGTGAAAAACACCCCCGCTAAACCTGCGGCCGCGATGAACATGATGAACATCGGGAGATAAGATGAGATCATCGCGCTTCCTTTCCGGGGCGTGCCCGCTGATTACTAAACGGATTCATAGGGCTTTTCCAGACAGTTCAACAATCCTCGCCTTCCAGGTTGTAAGCGGTTGGCCAAGGTGGGCCTCGATCGCATTCATTGATTCAGTCAGGTCCCGCTCAGAAACACCGGCATCCAGCGCTTCGCGAATACACGCATACGCCGCGAGATACTTGCCGCGGCCAAGAAGCGCGCGCACGAGCAAGGGCATCACATCGCGAGGTGTTCCACCAAACGAGAGGGCCCGACGCAAGGCTCCAATGGCTTCGCCCGGGCGCTCGGCAACAACCAGTGCTTCGCCAAGGCGGCGAAAGAGGTCCGACGCGGCGAAGCCCTCTTGCGCATATTGAATCCCAATGCGGAACACTTCCTCCGCTTGCTCGGTCTCGCCGAGTCTCACGCAGGCCGAGCCGAGTAGCCCGAGGCCCTTGGCGATAAGCGCGCGAACGTCTGCGCTGAGAAGTTGGACTTCGGGCGTTCGAAGAAATATCCCAAGGGCCGCTGGCCACGTTCCCAGAAGGCTAACAACTTTTGCATACTCTTCTTTTTCGAAGGCCGTTTCGGCTTCAGCAACCTTCGCGAGGTCGATCGCATTGCGTCGCGAAGACGTGACGCGTTCGAGCTCTTCGCGCACGAGTGATCGAATGCGAAGTTGAAATTGATCGAGAGGAAGCGTGACGTCTTCACCGTCGTGAACCGCTTCCAGCGTTACAACAGCTGACTCGATGACAAGCGCGCGCAAAGAATAGCCATAAAGCGGAGCAAGAAGAAGGTAACGCACGCCAATGTAGAGCTGCACGGTCTCGGTATCTGAGTCTCGCTGGAGGTTTGCAGGCGGCGCGTCGTCTTCTACGAGAAGAGCACCGACGAGGCGCCTCCGAAAATCGCCGAGCGTCAGCCGTTGGGGCTCAAGATCCGCATCTTCTCCCTCACCGACAACGAAATCGACGATGGACAATTCCGGTTGGTGACGATCGACCACCAGTGACGTGATGCGTGTGCCCAAAATGATCGAGAACGCGAAAAAACGCTCTCCGAGAATGTCGCACAGTGCAGAAAAGGCACTAATACCTTCGCCGATTCGCTCGAACCAGCCATCGGTCCGGACCGTTTCGAGCGAAAATTCAAGCCGGGTCTGCGCCATGGTCATGCGCCATTGCCCTCATCGGAGGTCAACGGAGGTTCACAATGGTACGCCAACCTTCCCCGGGGCCAAAGAACGTTTCCGTGAGGGGCGCCAATGCTTGCAATACGGCATGAGTGGGCATCCTTCGCAGCGTTTCGGATCCCTCCGCGAAGGGCACCGCTGGAGCATTCCGAGGTGGCAAAGTGCGAAGTCATACTTGATGGGATCGTCCGGGTCGAAACGTAACAATCGTTCCGTAATTTTCTCGGCGGTTCTCCAAGAAGCGTCGGCTCTATCGGTGAGGCCGAGGTTCCTCGCAATCTTGTGAAGGTGCGTATCAAGCGGCAAAACCAGCCTCGAAGGTGAAACCGCCCATAAGCCAAGGTCTATGCCGTCGGCGGGACGAATCATCCATCGTAAATAGAGAAGCAGGCGCTTGCTCGCGCCACCCGCTTGAACGTTAGGCAGGATGTGCTTGCCCCCACGGAGATCACCCACTGCAGATCGTGTTTCGATACTGGGGAGCCCTCCCCGTGCTCGAATGTCCGAGGCCCACCTCGCCAAGCCTTCGCGTAAGGTTCCCCCTTCGTCAAGATGCTTGACGAATGCCCTTCCCAGAGTCCCCGACGAACGCTGAAGGCTTCGGGCGCCGAACAGCAGGCGCGCCATATCGTCTCCACGAAACACGCGGTGCCTTATGTGTGCAAGAGCCTTCTGAATCGGTCCGCGATTGTCGCACGCCGTGGTCGGTGATGGACCTAGGATCGCAAGGATCGACTCAACTTTCGCGAGTATCGTTGTTACATTTCCGAATGCGAGACTTGCAGCGAGAAGACCCACGAGTTCTTGATCGTGGGGGTCTCGAAAGCGATGCGCAAATTGCACAGGATCACGCCGAACGCGCTCGATGGGATCGACGTCGTTTCGCACGGCCTCAAGTGCAGCAAAGAGCTTCTGCTCCTCGTCATTGAGGTGCCCCTTATTGCGGCGGAAGTGCAGGACGCTTCCCATCGTTTGTTCCCTTTCGAGCCAACTGCGAACGCTCGATGCGCTTTATGGCCTCGATCGTAACGCTTCGGTGAGACATCGCTCGAGCAACCCACAGAGACGGGATTTTGTCTGCAAGGGCTCCTGAAATGTACCTGTCCCAGTGCACAAACGACCGCTGCCACTCGTCTCTTTGAACCGAAGGTGACGTTGCCGCCATTGCCTTCGTAAGCGCGGCAAGGCCGAGATACCAGTCGCGTTCGTAGTCGGGAACGAAGAAAACTGACTCGCTCTTTAGAAACAGTGCGTTCGGGTCGAGACCCAACGCGTGCGTCATGGTGGATCGCGCGCCACCCCGATCGCCCGATCGATCGAGAGCCACAGCAAGTCCCCACATGCACAATGCCGAGATCACGCTCGCGGAATACGATCCCGCTTGCACCGCCAGACGATTGGCCTCGCGGTACCCCTCAATGGCTGAATCGAGATCGCCGAGATACATCTTGGTCTCGGCAAGGTTCATCATGGTCACTGCTCGAGAGGAATCGGTTCGTACGAGCGCGAGGTATTTTTGATACGCGTGCGCCTCATCTTCATAGCGTCGCACATGGGCGTAGGCGGTCCCGAGCGCATCCCAAGCTCTCGCCGCCATCGGGTGATCCGGCTCCGCGGAAAGGGCGCGCTCGAGCCGCTCAATCGCACGCGGATATCGCCGCAGCTGGCTCTCAACAATCCCCAAATCGAATTGTAGCGTTATGGCATTTGGATCGCGCGCGATGGCACGTTCGAGTTCACCGCGCGCACGCTCGAGAACAAGCCCTTGCCCAAACTTGTCGTCGCGTTCCATTGCAAATAGTTCTTCTACGCGCTCGTGGACTCTTTGGGCCGACGCTTCGTCTGGCCGCGAGGCGCGCGTCCACACATTCTGACCCAAGGCAGACGTCGATAGTGCGAGGGCGACGACGAGGCACGGGATGGCTCGCGGACTCACGCTATCGCCCTTTCAAGCGCCGCTGCGCCATTATGAAGTATGAACCATTGGGTGAGTGTTCAACGTAGAGAGCCCACGCTTTTTGCGCCTCATTGCCGTGGTGCAAACCTTCGTGTGCACGTGCAAGGACCGCATAGGAGAGCGATGAATCAGAAAGGCCCTCCAGAAGCGCGTGAACGAGCGGAGCGTGGAATAGGCGTTCGGCATTGTGAACGAGCGCTCCTTGCAAGATGCGATCAGCTTCGACCCTGTTCCCTTCACGTTCCAACTCAAGCGACGCAAGCAGGCTGACGAGTTCGCGCCCTACGCCGAACGTCGTGGCACGCAACGAGACGAGATGTTCAGCACGCTGAGCGGGCGCCGTGCAGTCAATGGCAAGCTCAAGACGCAATCGTAAGCTAGCGTTCGGATCGCGACCATCTACCACAGCAGTTAGGTCACGCTGCAACGCACAAGCATTTGTAACATCACCAGTTTCTTTTTTTGCTCGCGCTTCGTCGAGTTGCAATTCAATATCGCGAAAGAGCGATGGCTCACGGTGACGGATCTCTTCGAAATCGCGCCGCGCGTCATTCGCCCTCCCCTGCCTTAGCGCCAAGCGTCCGTGAAATGAAACCACGATCGGTTCATTTGGATACCGATGACTCATCGTGCGAATGTCGCGCACAAGTTGCTCGAGCCCCGAAGCCAGTGTGGCTTTCGGCGTCCCACTGAGGAGAGCTCGATCATAGGTAGATAGCCGACCTCGCCATTGCATCGCATGCGTGCAGACATCGCGTCGAACGGACCATTTGGCTCTGACCCATACGTCCGCCGGAACCGAAACACCTAACTCTTCGCACGTCGGCGCTGACCAAACGGCCGCAGCAAGGATAAGCCAGGGGGGCATAGGAAAAAGATAGCCCTGAGGCGTAGCAACGTGCCGCCTTTTCTTGGAGGTCTAGTGCCTCGATTCAACTGGATTGAGGCACATGACAAAGTCCCACAGCGAGTCAGATCACTGGAAATTGGGGGTCATTCAACGCCCCCCTCACTGGGAAGAGCGTTGAATGACCCCTCGTTTGGATGGACTCGCTGCACTAGAGGGCCGCGGGGAACTCGGCTATAGCCCGCCCGTGCGTTATTACCTCGAAACGTTCGGCTGCCAGATGAACGTCCATGACTCCGACCGCATGGAAGAGGTGCTGCATGCGCATGGTTGGCAAAACACGCCCACGCCAGACGAAGCCGAGCTCGTCATTTTCAACACCTGCAGTGTTCGTGAGAAGGCGGAACAGAAGCTTCGAAGTGAAGTCGGAAAGCTCGCACCCCTCAAAGCGGCTCGTCCCGCGCTCGTGATTGTCGTGGCAGGTTGCGTGGCACAACAGGAAGGCGAGCGTTTGCTCAAGCAAATCCGCCATCTCGATCTTGTCATCGGACCAGACAACATTCCAGAGCTTCCAAAGCTCGTTACCTCGCAGCTCGGGGGCAGCCCAAAAACCGCGAGGACCGAATTCGATCTGGTCGAGACCCATTTTCTCGCTTCGTCGCCCCAAGGGGGCAAAACGCCCGTGAGCGCGATGGTCACGACCATGAAAGGATGTGACGAGCGTTGCTCCTTCTGCGTCGTGCCTTACACGCGCGGACCGGAACGGTATCGACCAGTCGACGAAATTATCGCAGACATTGCGCGATGGGTGGAGGCGGGCTCAAGAGAAGTGTTGTTGCTCGGACAAACCGTAGACAGCTACCGCGATTCGTCACTGCCCTCGCCCAACACGGGCGACCCCGATGAAAGTCAATTTCCTTTTCTATTGAAGCGAATTGCAAAAGAAATTCCTACTCTCGCGCGCCTGAGGTACACGAGCCCTCATCCACGACATGCAACGCCGTCTCTCGCTCGCACGCATGCCGAACTCGATGTGCTTGCGCATCACGTACACCTTCCCGTGCAGTCGGGGTCCGATCGCATCTTGAAACGCATGATTCGAAGGTACACGCGCGAGGAATTCGTCGAGCGTGCACGCCGTCTTCTCGCCGCACGCCCCGACATGACGATGAGCACCGACATCATCGTGGGCTTCCCGGGAGAAACAGACGACGATTTTGAAGCCACGCTGTCGCTCGTGCGCGAAGTTGGATTTACGGCGTTGTTCGGTTTCAAGTACTCACCTCGTCCACACACACCTGCCAAAAAACTCGCGGACGACGTTCCAGAAGTCGTTAAGGCAGAGCGGCTCGCCCGCTTGTTCGCTGTGATCGAAGAACAAGGCGCAACGCACCTGCAAAGCCTTGTGGGCACTTCGCAAGAAGTGCTCGTTGAAGGCGCAAGCAAGATGAGCAGAGCAGAGATGGGTTTGCGGCGTGTTCAGGGGCGTACCGTTCGCAACGAGATTGTTCACATTGAGGTTCCGCGCGAGGCGCACGTGGAGGGACAACTTCTCAACGTCGACGTTGTGCGCGCGAACAAGCATTCGCTTGAAGGACAGATCGAGCGTGAGAACCTGGCCAGATTTCGACGCGCATCGCAAAGCGAATCGCCTCGAAGGGCCCTCCCCATTTTTGCAAGTTAGGGAGCCGCCCCATGCGCGTACTATCCACCGAACGCTTGCACTTGCGATGGTTCGTAGCCGACGATGCGGCGTTCATCTTCGAACTCGTCAATGATCCCGATTGGGTGCGATTCATCGGAGACCGCAAGATCCACACGCTTGAGGCGGCGCGCACGTACATCGAAAACAGCCTGATCGCGATGTGTCGTCGCCTGGGATTCGGCTTGTGGTTGGTGGAACGTCGGACCGACGGAGTCGCCATTGGAATTTGCGGTCTCATCAAGCGCGAATCGTTGGCGGACGTCGATCTCGGATTTGCGTTCCTCCCGGACTTCCGCGGACAGGGTTTTGCGATTGAAGCAGCTACGGCTACCCTTGCATACGGCCGAGACCATTGGGAGTTAAAGCGCATCGTTGCGATCACGTCGCCGGACAATGAGCCATCGGCCAAAGTGCTCAAGAAGATCGGAATGCACCTCGAGCAGCGCACTCGTCTTGCGGGCGAGGAGCGCGATTGCTTGTTATTCGCCTGGAACGAATCGTATTGATGTCCGCTATGCTTCCCCTGGCATGCCCCTATACGAACACAACGGAGTGGCACCGTCTCTTGGCGCCGACGTTTACGTGGCTCCGGCAGCAACCGTCATCGGCGATGTGGTGCTCGGCGAAAAATCGAGCATCTGGTTCGGCGCGGTCTTGCGAGGCGATGTGTTTCCGATTCGCATTGGCGCGCGCTCGAACATTCAAGACAACAGCGTTGTGCATGTGACGGGTGGCAAGACATCCACCACGGTTGGAGATGACGTCACAGTTGGCCACATGGTTATCTTGCACGGTTGCACGATTGGCCACCGAGTGCTTGTCGGCATGGGAAGCATCGTCCTTGACGGGGCCGTCGTGGGCGACGATTGCCTGATTGGCGCTGGATCACTGGTAACGCCGGGCACCGTGATCCCACCCGGCTCGCTAGCTATCGGCCAACCCGCACGCGTTTTACGCCCCCTTCGCGATGCCGATCGCGAAATGATCCGCGAAGCGAGCGAGCTCTATGTTGGCTACGCAGCAGACTTCGCAAGCAACCGGGTGCGAGAAATCCGCGCGTAACTCGATCGTGCGCCGTTAATCGGCCGAGCGCCCGCGGAAACACACGTTCGCGACTCCGTCCCTCAGCATTCCAAGTTTGGCTGCAGCAGCCTTTGACAAATCCAGGATGCGCGATCGCTTATGCGGGCCACGATCGTTCACGCGCACCTCGACCCGTTGACCATTCTTCTCGCGGACAACCTCAAGCCATGTGCCAAATGGAAACGTGCGATGTGCGGCGGTAAGACCTTTCGGGTCGAACACCTCGCCGCTTGCGGTAGTGTGCCCGGCGAGTTCGTCGCCGTACCACGAAGCAACGCCACATTCGTAACCATCAATGTTTCGATTTGGCACCAAAACTTCTCCCACATGCTCCCGTGGTGCGCACGCAAGCTCACACAAAAGCGGGACGAGAATGCCCCAACGCGCTCTTTGCACATGCGAAGGATACATCGACTCGCACCGCTGGTCCGTCCGTAGTAACTGGTCCCCACGTATGAGTCACTGGGGTATTACTTGCAGGTTGCTCCTTAGCTTGAGTTGCGCCAGCTTGAGTTGCGCCACTACGCGTGCGCGAGAGACCGCCGTGCCGTCAGAACAAGTTGAGTCCGGGCAACCCTATTCCCTCATCTTGCGTGAAGGCGATCCAGCACCCGCAATTGCGCTGGCGACAACACCTCCCAGCGCGGACATGCCTGCGGTCTCCTCACTCGGTTTGTCGTTGCTGATCAAACGGCGTTGGCAAACGGACGAACGCGTGATCGCTGCGAAAGCAACACGCGCAGGTGTTCGCGTGACGGTGACACTACTCGACACGAACCATCTCACAGAAGCGCTCACCTCACTTGATCATGCGCTTGAGCGACAGGTGACCGACGCTGAGGCAAAAGAGATCGCAGGTGAGGTACGTGCGGCAGCTGCACCCATCGACGCTCCAGGCGCAGCGTGCACCCTTGGATTCTCACTCTCAGAAAGCGAGAGTGCGTGGCGGGCAGTACCGGGCCACGTGGAGGGCGCGATCGAACGCTGGCGAACCGTAGCAACAACAGAAGGCACGTTCTCCCTTGCGTTCGTCGGAGCGGAGTCCTTCGGTCCACGGATTGTGCCATACCTTCGCAAACGTGCCCGATGGGGCAAAACGGAAAGTCCACCTCCTGTTAGAGGCAGTGATCTCGTGAGCTTGCGCGCACTTGGCCCGGAGCCCCGCGTGTTTGGCGAAT
>JAHFDX010000495.1 GCA_023248785.1 Myxococcales bacterium | reverse complement strand
CGACGGTGAAGCGACACTTGGCTCGGGCTGAGGCGATTTTTCTCAAACGCGCCGCGCGGGATGCGTGGCTTGCAGCTTGGATCGAGGAGCAGCCATGATTAGACGGAGCAAGCTTCGTTCTGCTGCATGCGCGTTGCAGCAGGCGCAACTCGAGTGGCTGGATGAGCGAGATCGCCCTTCGGTGGATGAGCAGCTCGCCGTTGTTCGGAAGCTGCAGCGAAGACGCGCAAATGTCCGCCGCAATGCGGTTGTCTTGATGGTGGCTGCATGCACGGTGGCAGCCGTGGGCTATCGGTTCCGTGAACCATCGAACGTCACGTTTTCCGTTCAAGGACATGATGGAAAAATTGGCGATCCGATCGATAGCAACGACGTCGAACAGGGGGTTGCGTTTAGCGAGGGCTCGCAACTGACTGTAGCCCCGCATGGCCGAGCTCGAGTGGTCGCGGTCAATGCCAAAGGCGCAAACGTCGTGCTTGAACGGGGGACCGTGCACGCGAATGTAATCCATCGCGACCGCACCAGCTGGTCGCTGTCTGCGGGACCCTTTGCCATCCGCGTGACGGGAACCGCCTTCGATGCAACCTGGGATCCCGCAACGGAGCGTCTGCGCGTGGTCATGCGCGAGGGCCGCGTGGTTGTGGAGGGGCCGTGCATAGCACCGTCGCCGCTGGTTGCGGGTGAACATCATGAGTGGCACTGCGGTGGGGAGTTGGTAAAGGTGCCTGAGGTGCGCGAACGTGTTCCGGTTCCGGCGAACTCGGAGTTACTGGCTCCTTCGATTTCGACCGGGACCTTCACCGGGACCCCGACCTCGACCCCGCGGCCTTCGGCCTCTCCCACGCTCGAACATAATGCTCCCGATGGTCGCATTCTGGTCGGCTCGGAGCCTTCTCCCTCGACCCCGAGCTCGGCTGGTGGTGTCGCGCCTGTTTCGTGGCGAGATCGAGCGCGGGAAGGAAACTATGCTGAGGCGTGGGCGCTCGCCGAACAAGGCGGCGTCGATTCTCTAGGGGCAGACGACTTGCTTTTCGTTGCTGACGTGGCGCGCCTTGCGAAGAAACCCGCGCACGCCTCCCGTTTATATCGATCTGTACGTGATCGATTTCCAGACGGTGCCCAAGCGAAAACGGCCGGATTTCAGTTGGGGCGCCTCGCGGGCTCATCGAACGAAGCGCGCACTTGGTTTGAGCGCTATCTGGTTGAGCAGCCGACGGGGCAGTTTTCGCAGGAAGCCCTGGGCCGACTCGTGGAGCTTGATGCGTCGCTTGGCGACCGGAGCCGAGCTGTAGAGCGCGCACGCGTGTACCTTGAGCGTTACCCTTCAGGGCCTCACGCAGCGTTCGCGCGGAGTGTGCTTGGGTCGTGAAGCTTTTGGTAGTTGTCTTTCTATCGATCTCAAGTACGGCCTACGCAGCGCGCGTGCGCGTCGTTGGATCGTCGTCGCCTCATGAGCCACGCCTTCGGGCGGAACTTGCGAGCGCAGGGTTCGAGGTATGCAGAGACGCGTGTAGCGACTCCGCCGTGGCGGTGGTTGTTGAGCACGGTGAAGTCGTAGCCACGATGGCTGGGCAACCCAGTGTGCGTATGACGTTACAAGACGCGAACGACGTGGTGCGCTTTGTCGAAGCTGTGCGTGCAGAGATGCTGCCACTGCTACCGCCGGCTACGCCATCGAGCCCGCCCGTGCCTGAGCCCGCAAAGAAGACGTCGGTTCCGGTCGAGATGAAGGCGCCGCCAAGCTCTGCTGCCGCTCCTGTTCCGGATAATACGGCAACGCATGTTACGAATAAACCCCCTACGAATGCAAAGGTGAAGGGCATTGCTCATCCTCAGCTCGAGTTAGCTGTCCTCCCAACATTGGTGCGACAGGGAGGCTCAACGGCATTTGACCTCGGCCTGAGGGCGCGTTTCTTTCCGTGGGAACGCTTTGGTTTTGGCGTATTCGGCGCAGCGCCCGTGGTAGCAGCAAGTTATGCCGGCGATGAAGGGCAAGCGCGTGCTCGTGCGTGGGTCTTTGGTGGCGAAGGTTGTGTGCGCATTTGGGACGATCGCGTGTTCAGGCTAACGACCTCGCTTGGTCTTATCGCGGCGCGAATATCCGTTACGGGTGAAGCAAAGGAGCCGTACACGAGCAGCTCCGGGTCAAAGTGGTCTATGGTTCCGTTTCTTTCGGTCGAGGCAACCCCGCGAATCACCTCGCATTGGAGCGTGCCATTGAGTGCACTTCTTGGATTTTCCGTACCACCGACCGACGTGCGTTTTGCGGGACGCACAGTCGACTCATGGGGCGCTCCGGTCCTCCGCATTTCTTTGGGTGCGCAGTACGAATTTTGAGCCACACCGTTTCGGTGCGGCCACTACGGCAACATGAAACGAGCGAGTCTTCTACTTCTTCTCTTAGCGTGTGCGGGTCGGCAGTCGATTGATGCAATCGGCAACGGGGCTGACGCGGGTTCTGGGATTGATTCTGCAGCGCCGACGGAGGTTGTTGCGGATGGAGGTGTAGTTCCGGTTTCAAACTGTCCCGCCTCTCCGTTCGCGCGCGCAGAAGTCGTCGCGTGCGGTCTTCCCGCGAAAAGCGAGCTCTTTGCAGTCGATACGGTCGGTGGTCCGATCCACTATTGGTTGATTGAACCTTCTGGAATTACCCGCGTAGACGAAACGGGAGCGTGGACGAGGATGGTTGAGCGCCCGATAGGCGATCCCTCCAGCAGAGACCATACACTCGGTTTTAGCGGAGGCGCGATCCTGTACAGCGAGGACCCTGGTGATTGTTCGAGTTGCGTTCCCGGAGTCCGCATTTTTGGGGCGCGCGCTTCGAGTGCAAAGACCCTCGGTACGGTTTATACGAACCTGCCGCTCGCGCAATTCGTATGTGAACCCGATGGTGCATGTCTCTACAGCGACGCTGGCGACGATGCAGCTTGGGCACTTTCGACGATAGGTCCGGCGTGGTCCGCGAGCTCCCCAAATAGCATCTCGGTAGCGCTCCTACGCTTCAGTTCGTTCAGTGCGTTGGAATGGCAACCGGTGGCAATTGGTGGCAAGGGCACTTGGGGCATTGCGTTGAGTCTTTACCTCTTGGACGACAAGCTCCCAGGCTATACCGCGTATCTGGTTCGTCAGGGTCAACCCCCTGCTTCCCCAGTCAACATCGGCTACATCCAAAGTACTGCGAAGCTCGCCGACCTTGTCGCGCGGTCCACGTTTGACGATGCCGCTGCGTACATCCCCGACGACAGTTCCGGCACCTCCACCAAGATTGCGAGGGTGCCGTTGAGCGGTCCGATCACGTACCTGCCCAACACGGACGGAAGGTGGACGAGAATTCGTGCCATAGGAAGTTACCTTTACGGTCTTCGCGCGAACGCGCTCGTGCGAGTGGACCCCAAGTCATTGGCTGAGACGAGCGTAATCGAGACCGTTCTGACGCCCCTTACGAATCCGGGTCCCGTTGTGGGTAACGGCATGGCGCAGTACATCACGTTCGATGTAACTTCGAACGGAACGCCGACCCGCGTGCTCGCAAAGCTGAAGTGAGTCTGCGGGTGAATCGTTTGCGTAATCGACTTATTCTCATCCACGATGGTGCCTCGTACGGACCTTTGGCTTGGTGCGATGAACTTCGGAGGTCGCGTAGACGCCGAGGCGTCCAAATCGATTCTCAAGCACGCACTTTCGCGAGGCCTCACCCGCATTGATACTTCAAACAGTTACGGTGATGGCGCTTCGGAACGCATCGTAGGTGAGGCGACCGCGTCTCTCGATGAG
>JAHFDX010000494.1 GCA_023248785.1 Myxococcales bacterium | reverse complement strand
GTCAAATTCCTGTTTGTCGTTGGGGGTAGCGTTCTGGATGCAAAGGGAGCCCGTTCAATGGCGTGCCAGAATGCTCTTGAGGCTGAGAAACTTGAGCCCAGTAAGTGGCATCCGAACTTCGTAAAACGCTGCGCGGATCGCGCGGCTGCCTCGGCGACGCCGGATGCGAGCCTCGCCGCAGAATAGCGCGAGGCGAATGCTTATCCAGAAAGCGTGCGCAGACGAACGTGGCAACCCTTGCGCACAATCGTAAAGGGCGGGCAACCCTCGCCCATCAACCACTTGCAAGCGATCGTAAAAGCTCCTCCGTCGCGCGATCGGCAGGAAAAGAGCACTCGATGCGCAGCTCCTGAGAAGCGACATCTTGCGCGGTTCCTAAGACGGTCATCGCGTTGAACAGGCGCGCGCGCGTATCTCCCTTTGCCAACTCGACGGTAAGAACGGGCAGCTCTGCTCTCCGTTCCATTTCGCTGGTAACGGGGCTCATGGGTGCATTGCCCCACACTTCTGCGAGCAGTGCGCTGACCATCCCGTGAGTTCCACTGTCCGCGGCCTGGCGCAGGAGACGAATACGCAACAAGTTCGCCACTTCCAACCAGTTGTGGATGTAGGGGCGCAAAAGGTCGGATCCGAAAACCAGTCGAATGAAGTTGATCGGAGTTCCCGGCCCCACAAGCTGCATCATCACTTCAGGCCCAAGAAAAATCCCAAAGAGCCTAATGCAGGCGTTGTTCATCCGAAGAATGTTCCACGAACCATCAAGCGCAGCCGCTGGGTAGGGTTCGTGGTGAGCCAAGATAAAGTCTACCGCACGCGCAATCTCGGCCAGTTCCGCGCTCTCCAATCTTCGCTCGACGTACTCTGGAGAGAACCCCCCGACCTTCAGTAACAGGTTGCGATCTCGAAAGGGGACGTCCAAAACAGTCGCGAGGCGCAATAGAACCTCACGGCTGGGCTGTGCTCTGCCCGTTTCAACGAAACTGAGGTGCTTGGCTGAAATCTCGGCCTCGATCGACAGCGAGAGCTGACTCAACCCACGGCGTTCTCGATACTGGCGAACAAGAACTCCAACGTTCTGTTGTGTTGACACGCCTACCTCATTCTTTTCGGTGATCGCGACCTAACGAGATGGATGCCCCACCGAAACCTCTTCCACGGCTCTCGCTACAGGTCGTTCCTTACCTTGGGGGTAATAGCAACGGTTCCCTACGACTGCAGGATATCAAGAACGAAAGGACGGAGGATGACGCATCGCGTGGCAATGGTGGTCAGCACGGCTACTCGGCGTGCTGACCAATCAATGGCAGGGCGCGGGATATGATCGTGCAACTTTTCATGCTCCTGCTTAAGGGTGCGACTGTGTTTGTACGTCGACCCCAGTGGTATGGCGTGAGCCGGAAAGTGATTCGCGCATTCGGTACGATGGTGACCACAGCATTTCGAGCAAGCCCGAAAGAATCACTCCCAGACATCGGCGACGAATGGCAACGCATGTTTACGAGCCCCGGACGTAGATATCTGCCCCTGATTTCAAGCGAGCCTGACACGCTTCGATATGCCATCACCACGCACTGCCCGTTGCGTGGCACGGGTGATGTAGCTGCGTGCCATCGCATGATGGAATACGACCGGAGACTGATGGAATCAATCGGCGGGGAGTTTGTCGTTCTGGCTTCCCAGGCCGAGCACGGCAGGAACACGTGTGTGGTCGCGATTCGAAAGAAGGGCGCCGACATGAGCGATTTGACTCCGGCACATGTTCGGGTTGCACACGGACTGGAAACCACCAGGACCATTGCCTCCAAGAGCCTCGAGGAGGTAAGGTTTCACCGAATATCGTAATGAGGCAATTCCGCTCCCCGATCGTTTCGCATGTCAGGCAGACGGTGTTTCGCCTGCTTTCGGCATTCGCGACCATTGCAATGCTCGTCGGGCTTTTAGGCGGAGGTCGCCGCTATCTGTTTTGTACCTCGATGAACGCGGCGCTCCCCGAGTGCTGTTGCGATCATGAGGACGACTCGGCACGATCTCCAGGATCGACCATTCGCCCATCGTGTTGTTGCGAATCGCATTCTGTAAGCGCCCTTCCGAAAACTTCGTCAGGGACTTCTGCACTCGCCGTCGCGGCTGCCCCGTTTGTGCAAACGGATGACGCCAACGCCCCTGGCCTGTTTGCAATTTTGCCGTGGATTTCGACATCTGCACCCACGTTTGCGGAAGCGCCCAAAACGGGCCCGCCCAGACGTTCTGAGGTTCGCGCAAAATTGATGGTCTACCAAATCTGAGACGCCCTTGGGTGCTCGCGGCGTTCGTCGTTTGAGTGCCCCAGAGTCGGGATCCGACATGCGAGATCACTCGCACGGGTTCCAGTTCTTAGATTTTGTGCGGATTTTTCCGCCCCGCGTCTTCGCGAGGAGATCCTCATGCAAGTCAGTGAGAAAATTCAGCGTGCGGTCCTTGAGATGAACGTTCCCTTGCGGAACAAGTACGAAACGATCCGAGATCTCTCCTCCAACAACACAGCCGAAATAGTTCGCGCACGGCATACGATTGGCCGCATGATCCTCGAGATCCGTAACGACGTGGAAAAGTATGGCGCACGTGCCGTCCCGCTGCTTGCTACAGCGCTCGGTCGCGACGAAACGACGCTCTACCGATACGGACAAGTGGCGGCACGATGGAACGCGGCGGACCTTGCGAAGTTGCTAAAGCGAACGGACGTCTACGGCGAGCCTCTCTCTTGGTCACACCTCGTGGAACTGACCGCAATCCATCTAAAGCGCGAACGCGAGAGGTGGACCGAGAAGATTCTCACGGAGGGTCTGTCTGTGCGGGAGTTAGCGCGCGCAGTGGGCGGTCTGCATTCAGGCATGATCGACGAAAGCGACGCCGGCGCGAAGCCGTCCCTCGCGACAAGCTTGAAAGAAATCGTTGTCATGACGGACAAACTCAATCGGCGTGCAGCTCGATGGGATGACGCAATGTTCGCACCTGCCCAAGAACCCACCTCGAAAGAGTGCACGCTGGAAATCATTGACCTTCTCGACCGTGCCACAACAGCCCAGGCCACGCTCCTCGACACCTGCCGCAGCAACCTGCAGAGACTCGAGCGTGTCAAATCGCGCGTAAACGCGTTGGGATTCAAGAAGGTAGGATCTCCCGGAAAGACGCGTGCGCCACGCGCAAGCATCGGATACGCGTTCGAGGGAAAACCCGCGCCGTGACACTGACCCTCCCCCATCGCTATCGTGCTTTTCTGTCGACACACCTGTCGATTTGGGCGTCGATTTGGGCATTGTCGCGACGTCGCGAGAGTGTTGTGCGACTGCTGGCTGTTCTCGCCGTCCTTGCGCTTTCGTGCACGCAAGTCGAAACGCAGACCCAAATGGTCTACGAACCCTATCTCGGGGAACCCGCGTATCCGAACTTGCGTCCCACGTTCACGATGCCCAGCGGCGATCTCGGGGTCGTATCGAATCAAGGCTCAGACTCCGTGTCACTCCTTGATCTCACGACCTCAAAGGTTCTAGGAAGCGCGCCTGTCGGGCGGGATCCGGTCGACAACGACGGCCCACACCACCTGGTCGGGGATAGAGCCCGGGGCTTTGTCTACGTCGGACTCGGGTATCCCGCCTCGTCCATCGATCCCGGTCCACATGCAGAACACGGTGGAGCGCCGCGTCCGGGATTCGTTCAGAAGTTGTCACTGACAGATCTAAGGAAGGTCGGCGAAGTGCGCGTCAATCCCAATCTCGGTGACATGGCGCTTAGCGACGACGGGCGACGCCTTGTGG
>JAHFDX010000493.1 GCA_023248785.1 Myxococcales bacterium | reverse complement strand
GAACAGCGGCGTCAATCCTCAGGGCCTTCGTGTGGGTGCAAATGCGGGCGGGCGAAGTGCCGTTGGGGTCGCCGATGCAAGACGGTATCGTCCATATCGCTCCGACCTCGTTCTCGATGTTCGCCAGATCGAGGTCGCACTTCGCAAACTCCGCGCGTTCTCGCGACACGAAGGGCAGCTCGAACTCGACATCGACGGCACGGTCGATGCCACGTGCAAGAACGCCGGCGAGCTCGAAATCGTGATGCGCCCTCCTCGAAAATCAAACGTGCGCGTGCTCTTGCTCATGGATGTGGGTGGATCCATGGACCCGCACGCGGAGCTCGTTTCCCAACTATTTTCGGCCGCTCGTCGCGCATCGAATTTTCGCGAGCTCAAGTGTTACTATTTTCACAACTGCATCTACGGACGTCTCTTCGAAACGCACACGTTTCGCGAACCCCACACCGTTCGCGACGTCCTTCGTGAATGCGGTCCCGAATGGAAGCTCGTACTCGTCGGCGATGCAGCGATGCACCCAGCAGAACTTCTCGGTGGGGGCGACTGGTACTTCTCACAAGATGAAATCGGCGGCGAAGCGATGCACGGCATCAAGTGGATGCACCTGCTCGCTGATCATTTCAAGCGCAGCGTCTGGATCAACCCCGACTCCCCCAACTACTGGCGAGGCGGAACCGCCGAAATGCTCGAAAAAATCTTTCCTATGTTTCACCTAACACTCGACGGCCTAGGCGAAGCCATCGCGCACCTATCAAAAGGCCCATCGAAGAAATAGTGAGATCCTCTCCAACCCCTTTTTCCAATAGCCCTGCGAAACCCTCGGAGCGCAGCAGGCAAGGCTCCGAGCCGGACAGAATGCGAACGAAGAGAGCATTCTGTCCGAGCGTAGGAGGGACCGAAGGTCTGGGAGGGCCCACTGTCTGAGCACAGACCCGCATAGCGGGGCGGGCGCGTCGGAGGGGCCCGCCCGTCTGCGAGCACCGAAGGCTTCGCAGGGCGATCCGCGCCCCAGCGCACTGCGCCCCGCGCAAAACAAAAGCCCCGTGCGGGCCAGCGCTAAAGCCGCGTCTCCACCACCACCCCACGCCGCACATCGTCAAGCCATAGCTTGCGCTGCCGTTGCAGCCCTTCCACTAACGCGCGTTGCGCAATTTCATCTCTCACCTGCTCGAGCGGCGGCACTTTCCCGGGACCCACGACCTGAAAAAACAAGAGCGCCATCCCACCGGGTACCGGAATCTGCACGATCTCCGAAACATCGCCCGGTTTCATGTTTGGCAGCCTCGCCTTCAAGCTCGGCGACAGCTCCCGCAAAGGCACGACACGCGTCGCACAGGTCTTTCTGGAGTGTGGGTCGTCGCTGTAGCGCTTTACAAGGTCACAGAAATCCTCACCTGCTTGCGCTCGGCTCTGAAGCGACTCGGCGTATTTTTTTCGCTCGGCTAACTTGTCTTGCGTGGTGCCGGGAGCGATGTAGAGCGCGAGAGGGCGAAGCTCGATCGAATCACCCGCCGACGTGAACTCGTACTTATAACGATTGTACGTCGTCAGGATGTCTTGCTCATTCACGTTCACGCGACGACGAAATTGGCCCGCTGTGATTTGACCCTCGATGCTCTGGCGTCGAATTTCGTCGCGGTACTCCTGCTCGGTTTTGCCCGCGCGGCGCACTTCCGTGAGGAGTGCCGGAACTGTCCGATTATTTTCTTTCGCAATGTCCTCGATTGTCCGATCGATATCGGCGGCACTCACAGTCACGCCGTAGCGCTCGGCGCCAATTTCAAAGAGGCGATCTTCGACCATGCGCTCAAGGGTGGTGCGCATGATTTCTTGTTCTTCGGCTGCCCGCAGGTGGGGATCTTGCGACGCAGACTCCAGCTGAAGCAATTGATCCTTGGCGCGAATACGCACGTCAGACCAAAGAATCGGCCGATCACCAATAACCGCCACGATGCGCTCTACAATGACCGCATGTGCGCTCGCTGATGTGAACGACGCAAGAACAAGAGTGAAGAGCCAGACAGCGCGACGACGCATTGATTTATCTGTAACAAACTTGGCGAACAAAAACGAATGACGCCGGCTGGAAAAACCGGCGTCGCATGAGAGTGTTCTTAGGTACCGCGGGGTTACGGAGGCGCGCTTAGCGCTTGCTGTACTGGAATCGCTTGCGAGCGCCTGGCTGACCGTACTTCTTGCGCTCCTTCTTACGGGAGTCGCGCGTCAAAAACCCAGCGCGTTTCAAGGCGGCTCTCTTCTCTGGGTCCAGCGCAATGAGCGCACGAGAGATACCATGGCGGATTGCTTCGGCCTGAGCCGACTTGCCGCCGCCCGCGCAGGTGACCCGCACATCGAACTGCTCGACCACATCGAGGAGCTCAAGTGCCTGCTTCAAAACCATCCTCGAGGTGTCCCGTTCGAAATAGCGCTCGACATCAAGGCCGTTGACCATGACCGCGCCGGTGCCCGCCTTGAGCCACACACGCGCGATTGCGTTCTTTCGTTTGCCAGTTGCGTACGTTGCTGTCGAAGTGCTCACCGATCGATCTCCGGGTTACCTAAAAACTGCGTTACTTAATCTCAAGCGCCGTGGGCTTCTGCGCCGCGTGCGGATGATCCGGCGTCGCATACACCTTGAGTTTCAGCGCCATTTCGCGCCCGAGCACTCCCTTCGGGAGCATGCCCTTGATGGCTTTTTCGAGCGCAAATGTGGGCTTGCGGGCCATCAGGTGTCGATAGCTCTCGCTCTTGAAGCCGCCTGGAATGCCCGAATGGCGGTTGTAGAACTTCGTGTCGAGCTTGCTGCCGGTGAGCTTCACTTTGCCCGCATTGACGACGATGACGAAATCGCCGGTATCAATGTTCGTAGTAAAGGTGGGCTTGTGCTTGCCGCGAAGAACTTTGGCGACTTCGCTAGCAATACGGCCGAGGGGCTTGTCGGTCGCGTCCACAACAAACCACGCGCGATTTGCCTGCGCGCTGGCCGTGGTGGCAGTGAACGTTCGATTGGGTGTTCGATTGGGCGAAGCCGACATAACTGAACAGCCTTTCAACCTTGGCAAAAGCAGAGCCCACAAGGATGAATATCATCCCAAGGGGCCGCGGACGTTACGCGGCCACCTTGGGGGTGTCAAGCGGATCGAGACCCCGTCGCGCGGCATGATGTCGCAGGCCCAACGGCAGAGAAACCGGTCAGTGGACCTCATTGCTTGCTGGCTTACGTGCGGTATCCCACGTTCGTTCCCACATTTGAATATACGCCTCGGCTGAATTTTCGAGGGCACTTGTTTCAACCCCCAGCTCACGAAGGTCTTCAAGCAACTCGGGCAAGTATCCGATGTGCGCGAGCCCCTTCGTTAGGTACTCGGAGTACTCACGCGAGAGATCTCGACCCGTCTTCGCCGAGCGAGCAGGCGCGACCGTTGTGCACCCATCCTTGCCAAATCGTGGCCTCAGTTGGTCGGTGAACCCGTTCACGTCTGTGCCAAACGCAATCGTTACGCCGAGCTTTTGAGCGTGAAGGTAGTGTTGCGCAAACGAAGTCGTAGAACCCGGACAAGTGTCTTTCGTGCCGCCACCAGCGACCTCGATTGCACCACGTGGGCGTGTGGTAAGCCCGATGAGCCCACCGAGCTGTTTGATGTACGACACCTTCGCGGCGGTGGTGCGCATCTCGCCCACGCCTGCAAGATCGTCCGGCTTCATCAATGACTCGAATCGAGAATGTGAATCATAAACTGGGTAGAATGCATGCTTCGCGCGCATGAGCGCGTACAGATCGTCCCATGCGCGCAGTGA
>JAHFDX010000492.1 GCA_023248785.1 Myxococcales bacterium | reverse complement strand
CGGTTGCCCCTTCAAAGAAAAAGCCGCCCCTTGTGATTGGCGTGCCTGATCCGGTTCCTGTGCAAAGTCGGGAGCATCTGATCGTCACGCTGCGCTGGGCAGGGGATGGCGGTTTCGTTGAGCTTGAAGCCGTTGAGCGCAAGGTTCTCGCCGAACCTAAGGCAGTCGAACGCACGATGGGCCGCTTTGCCTTCGAGTGGTTCGATAGCAAGGGCGTTCTTCTCGAGCGCGTTCGCTTCGATATCCCGTTTGTTACGGGCACGTACCAAAAGAGCACTGACCCTTTTGTCGCCTCGATCAACGTTGCGGTGAATGTGGAAGTGCCCACCGTGGAGAAAGCAACACGTTTGCATGTTCGCGATCGCCAGGCGGATCGCGCGTGGTGGGTTCCGCTCGGTTGGACGAAGGGGCGACTGGTCAAAGAAGCGACGGCGTCTGAAGTGAAGCGACCCTAGGCATTTGCCTCATGGTACCGCATGCGGTACCATGAGATGTGCCTCCCAAACTTCGCGACTTGGAATCGCAACTTCGGAAGGCCGGGTTCGTAAAGCGTGCCGCAAAGGGTTCGCATCGAAAGTGGGTCCACGCGAGCGGCAGGTTCGTAGTGATTAGCGGACATGAGGGCGACGATGCGAAAAAGTACCAAGAGCAAGCCGTTGAAGAAGTCATCTCTCTCGTCCTCCTCGAAAAAGGCTCCAAGGCCTGAAGACTACGAGATCGTTCTTCACTGGTCAGACGACGATGCGTGTTACATCGCAACGATGCCGGCTTGGCAGAACGCGCGAACCCACGGTCGCACGCTCGAGCAAGCAACGCGCAACGCGCATGAGGTTCTCACCATGTTCATCGCGAGTGCGCGAAGGGAAGGAACGCCTTGTCCTGAGGCGAAAGTGAGCTACTCCGGGAATTTGCGCCTGAGGCTTCCGGCATCGTTGCACGAACGCCTTGCTCGGGAAGCGCAGCGCGAGGGTGTGAGCTTGAACCAATGGCTTGTTGCTCGTCTCGCGGGCTAGGTCCCATTACCTACCCCACGCACCTTTCGCGGTTCGGCAACTCAATCCCGTATCCTTCGATCGCTGCCGACGCTTCCTTCGCCCAGTTGCCATTCGCTCGCGGGCTCGCGGGGCTCGGATGAAGCATCCGCCCGATTCGAGTGCGCGTGCCCATCCCCAGCACGCGCTGCAGGCACGCTTCTGCGAACGTACCGATACCAATCGCAAGTTTCGGTTCGAGCTTCGCAAGCACACAAGAAAGGGCTTCGTCGCAATACGCCATCAGCGCTGTGCGCTCGCTCGCGCGGATCTTGTCGGGGGTAAAATTTTTCCCGGATGACTCCATGAACGCGAGCGGGCAGTAGTTGATCACCGTGAACGTTGCAAAGAACCGCTCCGGGGTTTCAAACGTGTCTTTCGCCCAACCCCAGAGCCTGGCACCGCTCACTTCACTTCGTTGGCAACGGAAGCCCTCAACGGGCCTCGCGGGATGCTCGTGCTTTGGACGATTGATCGTTCCGTCAATTCCGAGCCACGTACGAACAATGCTTACTTCGCCAAAGGGAACACCTGTCTGCACCATTCCCCAGGGGCCCGGGTTCATCCCAAGGAGCACAACGTGTCTCGAGGTTGAAACGTAACGATCAATGTATTGTTTTGCCGGAACGCATGCGTACACGAGTGGATTGTAGACGTGAGTTACCGGAGCCTCGAACGAGAGTGTGGCAAGTGCTTGTGAGAGCTGTTCATAGATCGACCACACCATATCTATGGCGCATCCCCGAGCTCAATGCCGTACGTTGCGTAGGAAACTGTGTCGCCGATGGGCAAGGGGATGAGCGAACCTAACGACGTCGCCCGGTTCTCAAGCACGAGGTAATACGAGCCTTGCTTGAGCGGGAGGGCGCGCGACGTTTCGCCAACGGGGACATCTCCCTGCAAAAAAACGGGCCCCGGAGGAGCCGCAAGCTGCTCTCCCTTTTCGTAAGGCGCTCTCCACGCTTCGCCCGTTGTGCGATCGACGACGGCAAAGAAAAGGTTCGTTCCTTGGTTACGAACCTTTAGATACAGCGCAGATCCGCTCGAGGTGACATGAAACGGGCCGAGGTATGCCCGCGACGCGGAGTGCACTTCAACGGTGTCGCTCTCGAGCGAGACATTTCCCTTGCCGGGCTTAAAGGGCCTCGGCGGATGTTGGGGGGGCATGATGATTCCCGTCGAAAATTCGTCCCCATCGTCTTGGTGGATGACCGTAAATCCCCGTGCGATTTCGCTCTGTACAAGGCTTTGACCAAGCGTTGTTGCGAGATCTCCGATGGGGGTCATGGTGGCCAAGCTCACGAGGGAATTCTCAACTCCAATGAGCTGCAAGTTGGGCGCCGAGAGCATGCGTCGAAATCGCCCCCACACATACAGCGAGTCTTCCTCCATGCGAAAGTCCGGCGCGAATTCCATTTGAAGACCCGCGAAGAATCCGACGCGTTTGGCGACAGGGACGTAAGCGTATCCCGTGCCACCCATGAGAAGGACGATGGTTTTTGATTCGTTTTGTATCTGCGCACTGCATGTTTGTGGAAAGAAGCGGCCAACGCTCGATTGGCCCATGGCCGAGAGCTTAAGCGGTACGCCACGCTTCAACATTTCGGGGCACATGGCTTGCGCGCCGAAGTTTGAAAAAGCCCACCACCGAAGACTCTCGCTCGCGTTAACTGTTCCGCGCACGCAGGGGCAGCCGACGGCCGATGTGGCGAGTGCAATCGCAAGTAGAACGACAAAAGAAAAAGACGATGTCCGCACGATGGCAGCGTAGCAGAGGTAGGCCTGTGGTGACCGGCGCGGACGTTGGCCGCTTTTGGAACCGCACGTGATAATTGAGTGGCCACCCATGAACTGCGCTTCGTGCGAACGCACGCTTGAAGAAGGGGCTCGTTTTTGCCCGTACTGCGGTACGCAGCAGCCTTCGGCGGTGCGCGACCCGCTCATTGGCGTCACCCTCCTTGGGAAGTACCGCGTGCGAACGCTTCTAGGGCAAGGTGGCATGGGTGCGGTGTATGAAGCCGAGCAGCATCTTGGAACCACCACACGCCTCGTCGCGATCAAGACGCTGCATCCGCACCTGACGGCCGAGCCTTCGCTCAAGGCCCGTTTCGAGCGCGAGTGCGGGACACTTGCAAGGCTTTCACATCCCAACACCGTTCAAGTGTTCGACTTCGGTTCGGTTGTCCTCGACGACGGCGAGCGTTGGTTTTTGGTCATGGAATACGTTCGCGGCCAAACGCTCTTGCAGGTCATTGCAAGCGAAGCGCCCCTTGCTCCCGCTCGCGTTCTTGGGATTACGAGGCAAGTGGTGGAGGCCTTGGCGGAGGCGCACGCGCAAGGTGTGATTCATCGCGATCTCAAGCCCGAGAACATTGTTCTCACGGAGCGCGCGGGCACCATCGATTATGTCAAGTTGCTTGACTTTGGGGTTGCCAAGATCGTTCAGGAAGACGCGTCGGCCGAGAAGCTCACACAGCAGGGTGCCGTCATAGGGACCATTGCGTACATGAGCCCGGAGCAGCTTCTTGCAGGCGAGGTGGATGTACGAAGCGACGTGTATTCGCTGGGGCTTGTTGTTTACGAGATGCTCACGGGCACACTTCCCTTTCATGCGGATGCGCCGTGGGCTGTTGGGATCAAACGCCTTTCCGAGCGACCCTTGCCACTCGAATCCCAGCCGTCGGCAGGTGCGATTCCGGAGCCGATGCGGCGCGCTGTGATGAAGGCGCTTGCTCGGCATCCGCACGATCGGTTCGAAAGCGTGACCGCATTT
>JAHFDX010000022.1:6074-15328 GCA_023248785.1 Myxococcales bacterium | reverse complement strand
TGACGGATACGGGTTTGTTGAGAGCCAGGTCGGGCAACTCAAAGGCGGCCTTGGCGCCCTTTCCGACAACCACGAGGAGCGCTACGCCGACGGCGGTGGCTCGCATTCTTCTCACCCACTTGTGCTGGGACGGTGTTCGCGTGGGGAGTTGTTGCTTGAGCTGGGTCGCTGCGCGGCTTAGAAGCACGTTCCAGCGAGTTCGTTGTTCTTCCGTCGCGGCGTCGATGTCGTCGTTCGAAAGAGCGGCGACCTGACGCAATTCAGCGAGGTCTTGCTCAGTCATCGACGTGAGACTTGCAATCCAATCGTTGGCTGAGGCCGGCGAGGTGAGCGCCGAATGAAATGCGATGCACGCTTCACGGAGGTGCGCGAGGCGGAAGGAGGACAGATCGTCGCCATCGAGGCGAGTCGCCGCCCGAACATGGAGCTGTCCCAGCTCACGCAACTCTGCGCTACTTCGCAGCACCAAAAACCTCGTGAGCCACTGCGCGAACGGCAAGTTCCACCGCTTGATCAGATGTGTGCCGAACGCGAAATCCAAGCGCTGCGAGTTTTTCAGGTTTCACGCGAGAGACAGGTACATCCCCCGGCCAGCCCTGGGGCGTCTGTCCGTAATCGATTCGCGCTTTAGGACTGGGCGATGCGGCGACGCAAAGCTCCGCGATACGCTTGACGCTCGTCGCATCGGGAGGCGCCAAGTTGTAGACGTTGATGGCATCGGGCGCGTGGTCGAGCACGAAGATAAGTCCGGCGGCGCAGTCTTCGACGTGAAGGTATGGCTTGCTCTGGGTGCCGTTGCCAAGGACATCGAGGTGGTCGGGGTGGGCCTTGAGCTTCTTGCAAAAATCGAGGATGGCACCGTGCGTGCCTCGCGGGCCAACCACGTTTCCGAATCGGCAGATGAACGCACGCAAACCAAAGCATTCTGCGTATGCGGCAAGCAGTGCTTCACCGGCAAACTTGCTCGCGCCGTAGAGCGAAATGGGCAAGTGTCCGAGATCCATTTCCCCGCACGGCTGTGCGGTGTTGCCGTAGACCGTTCCGCTTGAGGAGAAAACGATCTGGGGCACGCCGTTAACACGCATCGCTTCAAGCACGTTGTAAGTGGCAATGGTGCCCTGTTCGAGATCGAGGCGCGTGCGTTCGAGTCCCCAACGTGCTTCGGGATTGGCTGCAAGGTGAAAGACGACGTCGTGACCTTTGGCCGCCTCTTTCAAGAGATCGAGATCGAGCGCATCGCCCCTTACGATGGTGAGGCGCCCTGATTCCTTGGCCTTTGCCAGAAATTCTTCGCGCCCCACTGAAAAATTATCAAACACAGTTACGAAATCGCCTCGCTCGACCAACCGATCGGCAAGGTGGCTTCCGATAAAGCCTGCGCCGCCAACGACAAAGTGGTTCCGCGCTGGAGTGCTCATGGTGGTCAGTTCTCATACCACAGGCGGCATGCTCAACGGGCTTGCCTTGCGGCGGAATGCAGCGACAATCGTCACCCATGAGGAATTGGACCCCTGTTGCCATCGTGCTGAACGTCTTGGCAGTTTCATGCACGAACTCCGGTACCGCACCCCTTGATGGAGGCTCAAGTGCTGATGCAAGTTCGAGCACGAACGCCGATGCAGCGCAGGAAGGAGGATTCACCGCGACGTTGGTCGATGTCCACGCACACATCTGGCCTCTCAACAAAGAGGACAATGACAAATACATCGACGATCTTGCTGCTGTCGCTCGGACTGAACGGGTTCGGATCGTGCTCGGACTTCATGCGAGCCAGCCGCCGCATCGGCCCCCGACGTATTCGACCGATCACGACACATGGACACTTGAGGCGGTAAGCAAGTACCCAGATGTGTACATCCCTTCGCTCAATGGATTCGATCCGGCGGACAGTGCTTCGGTGGAATACGTGCGCACGCAACTCGCGACGGGAAAGTGGAAGGTGCTGGGCGAACTCGATCTGCGCAACAAGCCGAAGCAAACGACCACCCCTGCGAACCACGCGAACATGATGCAAATGTATCCATTGGCGGCACAATACAAGGTCCCCGTGCTGATTCACTGGGAGTCTTGTTACCCGTCGGATTGCACGGCCGGTGAGGCGGAATTGAACGATGCGCTTACGAAGAATCCTTCAACCACATTCATCTTTGCGCACACGTGTCCTATCGATCAAATGAAGGCGCATCCCAACTTGCACTGCGAGCACGAGGTGCAAGCGACTCCATTGCCCAGCGACGGTTTCGATCGCGTGATGGTGGGAACTGACATCCAACAAACAAGCCTTCAAGTCGGATATGGCCCTGGTAAGTCGAGGCACTACCGAGACACGATTGCCGAGATTCGTGCTGAACTTGCCAAGTTGTCGCCGGAAGACGCGGAGCGTGTGGCGATTGGGAATGCAAGGCTGCTCAAGATAGTGGAGTAGAGCAAACGCGTTGACATGCGAGCGTACCTCGGTAGGATAAAAGTATGACCACCTCGAAGGTCGCACTGAGTATTCCTCGCGAGGTCCTGCAGCAGGCAAAAAAAGAAGTTGCGACGGGCCGAGCAAAGTCGCTTAGCTCTTTTGTTAGTGAGGCCCTTGACGAGAAACTTCGGCGCGATGAGCTGTCGGAGATTCTCGATGCGATGGACAGAGAGCACGGAAGTCCAAGTAAGGACGCAAGAGCATGGGCAAGGCGCGTTCTCAAACGGTCGTCCTAGACGCGGGCGCCCTCATCGCGTTTGAGCGAGCGGACCCGAAAATGCGCGCGCTCTGTCGTCTTGCGCTCAAGTCAGCTATTCGGTTGGTGATTCCCACTGGGGTTGTGGCGCAGGTATGGCGCGATAGTGCGCGGCAGGTAGGTTTGCGCGCACTTCTTTACGGGCCAACGACGGTTGTCTCTCCGCTCGATCAACCGATGGCAGAGGCATCGGGTGTCTTGTGTGGGTGTACGCGAACGTCGGACGTGATCGATGCGTCCGTTGTGCTTACGGCGAGGCGAGAACGCGCGGTTGTCGTCACGAGCGACGTTGAGGATTTACGCCGGCTCGATGGAACGCTGGTGCTGCATCGAATATGACGGTCGCATCGTTATGCGTATGCGCGTACGCCTTGGGGTCGGGCTCCGCTGCCTTTATTCCAGTTGTGAGTAGGCGCGTTCGATACGGACGGTGCAGGCATGTCAAGCTCGGCGCACGCCTTCGTGTAAAGCGTCTGGACGCGAAGAAATTCCTCGTGCGATCCACCGCAGTCCGGATGCGCCCGGAGTACGGCTCGTCGAAACGCGCGCTTGAGTTCATGCAAACCGCACGGAAATTCGACGCCGAGCTCCTTTGCCCAAAAGGGGAGGGGAGCACCGCCATTCAGGATCGTTTCCGGTAGCTCTGCCTTGGCGACGTCGCTTTCGAACGATCGAAGGGCATCCTCGAACGGAGTGCGCTTCGGCTCCCACGGTGTGGGGCGTTTGCGCATGCATTGTTCGAGGACTTGGGCGAACGGCGTCACGGTAGGGACGAACGGCAGTGGCGCCTTCGCCTTGAGATTTCGTTACCGTCGTCCCTCGCAGCGTTTCACGCAATCGCAATGGGTCATTAACGTCAAAGGCCAGCGCAACTGCGAGATCGTTTCCGCACACGTGAGCCACATGCCCGCTGAGAGTACGACCCTTCGAAGGGGTTGAGCTTGAGGTTTCAGAGCTTGTGCCGTTCGGAGGAGACGCCCTTGATTTGATCGAAGGTCTGGATATCTCGCGAAAGGGACACTCAATGAGCCGTGGTTCGTTTTCTCTCAGTACCCGTGTGCGTCCTTTGCTGGTTGCTTGCTTCGCGTGCGCGTGTGGCGGGAGCACGTTGGAGTCGTCGGACGACAATGTGGCTTCCGAGGAACAGGCACTTTCGTCGGTTGCAGATTGCGAAAAACTGGCCAACGATGCTCACAAGAAATGCACCGACGATGCAAACGCGTTGTCGGATGGCAATGCCAAGGGGAAAGCCATCGCTGCGTGCGCGAAAGCTCACTCGGACACGAAAGCGTTGTGCGCAAAGCAGGCGCCCGGCAGAGTGCTTGCTCCGCCCCGTGGCTCGTTGCGGTTGGGTGATGGCACGAAGAAACCCGATGCCGCATCGCCAAAGCCATCCGAGCCCGACGGCGGGAAGTAAGCAGGACTAGGCATCTGCGGGTTTGAGCCGTTGGTTAGGTCTGCGCGGTGCCTACTTCTCGCCGCTGGCAATCGAATAAGTGCGGGTGGATTCGCTGGGTTCGTCGACGATTGTGTGAAACCATTCTTCTTCTTCGAACGCGTCAGGGATTTCGGTGATGTGGTCGCCCGATGGAGGTTTTAAGGCAGGCGCGCGACGAAGGGGACGAAGCGTTTGGCCGTCGGGCAGGGCGCAGTCGATGACGATGGCGGCGACGTTGTCGTCGGAGCCGTGGTGGATGACGCGATCAACAATGCTCTCGACAGTTTCGTTGGCAGATTGTTCGCCCGATAACAACTGGCACAGCACGTCGAGCTCAAGCCCGTTGGTCAGTCCGTCCGAGCACAACAGATACCGATCGCCCGGCATAATCGGATGCTCCCGCGCGTACACGCGAAAGCCATCTGGGGTGCCGAGCACATGCGTAACGAGGTGCGTTGGAAGTGAGGCGAGCTCTTCGTCACCCATCTCGGGGTGCAGTGCGATGGCGTCGGCCAAAAGCGAATGGTCGTCGGTCAATCGTTCGAGGCAGCCTGCGCGAAGCCGATAGCAGCGGCTGTCTCCAACGCTTCCGATATGCAAGTAACCAATGGAAGGCGATACCGCAACCACAACAAGCGTCGAACCCATCAAGCGGTAATCGTGGGAGTGCTTTGCCATCTCGACGATTTCGCGATTGGCGTGATGAATGGCGGCGCCCAAACGCCGCGTCGACGTAAAGAGGCCGAACGAATCAACGTCGCTCGTGTCTTCTACGGGCCGCGTCCGCGAAAAGTGATTCACGACCGATGCCACTGCGACCGCACTGGCCACATGACCGCCACGGCCCGCACCGTCAGCAACCGCGTACAAACCCAGGTCGGGGCGCACAAGAACGGTGTCGTCGTTGTGCGCACGACGTCGACCCATGTCTGCTCGTCCTGCACCGGCAATGTGTAGTCCCATGGGAAACCCTGCAATCGAGTAAACGGCTACTTCG
This sequence comes from Myxococcales bacterium, assembly GCA_023248785.1. GTDB lineage: Bacteria > Myxococcota_A > Polyangia > Polyangiales > Polyangiaceae > JAHFDX01. Next base: position 10,170 of record JAHFDX010000022.1, on the reverse strand, counting down.
GTCGAATCCGATAGCTCGGCTGAGCCGGTTTCGATAGGGGGTGTTCATAAATCCTTTCGCCGAGCCGTTCGTCCTTACTCAAGCGATGCGAAAAAAAGGATCAAGTGCGCCAGAACCTGCGGATGTGTTGGCGCCGCAATTGCGAAGGTTTCCTCGTGCGGCCTCGCGCGTTGTGATTCCGCTCGGATGGGCCGCGACGGTGATTGGCCTGTCGGGGAGCGCGTGCTCGAAGAATCAGCCGCGGGTCGTGGCTGCGGAGAGCGTTGACCCCGCTGCGGACCACGCACTGCCTTCCGACGCGGGCACGATGCCCCATGCAACATGTGACGGAGGTTGCCCACCCCACCCGAATCGCGACATTTCACCCCCTGGAGAACCACCGCCCGCGCAGCTTCCGACCGCCGCGACGAATTCTGTTCCTCCAATTATCCCCAAGAGCCCGCGCACGGCGGGTAAGCCTATGCCCCCTACGCCGCGTGTCGATGTGGAGGTCGACGGTGGCCTCAAACCCGTGAGTCGATAACCATGGATCTGACGCTTGTTCTCACACACGACTGCAACATGGGCTGTGGCTACTGTTATGCCGGCCGCAAGTTCAAACAAGGCATGTCGGGCGATGTTCTCCACCGCGCAATCGATCTCGCTTTCGGTGACGGAGATACAGGGAAACTGCAAGTGTCGTATTTTGGGGGCGAGCCTTTGATCGAATGGGATCTGCTTCTGGAAGCTGCGGAAGAGACGCGCGCGCGTGCCCAAAAAGAGGGTCGAAAGCTTGTGCAATGCGTAACCACGAACGGCACGCTTCTCACACCCGAACGCATTCGACGGCTCGCAGAGCTCGATGTGTACGTGGCGCTTTCGATCGACGGGAACAAGAACGCGCACGAGGCCAATAGGCCCACGATGAATGGCGGTTCGACCTGGAATGCGGTGTCTCGCGCGCTGGATTGGCTCGTAGAAGAGGGGCGTGCGTTTGAAACGATCAGTGTGGTCACACCGGCTAGTGTGCGCGAACTTGGAGCCAGCGTGCGTGAGCTCTTTTTGCGCGGTGTGCCTCGAGTCTCGCTCAACCCGTGTTACGAATTCGGGTGGGCTGATGAAGATCTTGCGGCCTGGGAGCGAGGGCTCGAGCAGGCGGCCTACGAAATGGTGGGATACATGCGCGCAGGACGCATCGTGAGCGTGAACGTCTTGGATAACAAGATCATCACGCGCATCAAGGGTGGTCTCGATGAGGGAGACAAGTGCGATCTCGGCGCTGCATTTGTGGCCGTAGCTCCCAGTGGCAACCTTTATCCGTGTGAACGTTTGGTCGCCGAAGACGAGAACGTCGCCGCGCGCATGGGGCACGTGAACACCGGTATCTTGCGTGGCAAGGTTACCGAATTCCGTGCCGAGCTGCCCGAGTGGCACGCCACGAACGAGGAATGTGGTGGCTGCACAGAGAAGGTTCGGTGCAGCGCACATTGCGCGTGTGCAAACTATGCGGAAACCGGAAGCTATGGAACGGCCGGTGGCGTTCAGTGCTGGCACGAGCAAACGACGGCAAAGATCGCCGACCATCTCGCTGACACTCTTGTGGCTGAGAAAAATGAAACATTTCTGCAGTGGTTTTTCCCTCAGGGAGTGCCCGACGTTCGCGTTCCGACAAAAGCGCCTGAACAGAGAGTGCGTCGTGACAAACGGCTTCTTCGCGTCCTGCAGTAGGGCCAACAGTGGAGCGAAGTGGCGGTAAGCTGTCATCGATGTCCAAAGCGTTCACCAAGGAAACCGATGGGGACGAGGCTAACGATGACGCGGCCGAGGCGGCGCCGCGAGGGAGTCACTACATCACACGCCTTGGGTACGAACGCATCCAAAAGGAGCTTGCCCACCTTTGGCACGAAGAGCGCCCGAAGGTTACACGTGAGGTTGAGGCGGCCGCGGCGCAGGGAGACCGTTCAGAGAACGCCGAGTACATTTATGGAAAGAAACGCCTGCGCGAGATTGATCGACGGATTCGCTATCTCGGAAAGCGCCTCGACGTTCTGCAGGTCGTTGAGCACGCTGCAGAGCAAGAGGGCCGCGTGTTTTTTGGTGCATGGGTGACCATTGAAGACGAGTCAGACGTGCAAGCGACGTATCGCATTGTGGGTCCGGACGAGTTCAACCTGGAAAAGCGCGAGATCAGTATCGACTCGCCCGTGGCGAAGGCTCTGCTTGGAAAGCGGGTGGGCGATGCGGTGGTGGTCGTGAGACCAAAAGGCGCAACCGAAGTTACAATTATCGCAATTCGTTACTAGTTATCTCCCGTCATGTCATCCTGAGCTCGCACCGGCCTTAGGCCGGTGCGAGCTCAGGATGACATGGGATGAGTCGGCATGCTCGTGCTCAACTTGAAACCGGACTAGTTGCCACCGAACGGAGCGGGGACCACGTGCAGATCGATGGCCGGCGCATCGAGCCGTTGCTCGCTCGAATCCCCCAGCGTTTGCACATGCACTCGCGCGCCCAATGCGCGTGCCGCTTCGACAACACGCGTGTGGTGTGTGAAATAAAGCACCTGCGTATGGCGCGCGAGGTCCGCGAATAGGGAGAGTGCACGCTCCGCACGCCGATCGTCAAAGTGAACGAGCACATCGTCGATAAGCAGAGGGAGCCTCGGTTCGTGAGCGAGGGTGCGTTCCAAACTCGCAACCCGCAGCGCGAGGTACACTTGATCACGTGTTCCGTCGCTAAGTCGTGCGATAGGCACAGGACGAGCATCCTTGTTCACGACGATAAGGCGGAGTGTCTCGACGGAGTCGGAATCGAGGATGATTTTTCGATAGGCGCCCGAGGTCATATGTTCAAGCAGTTCACCCGCGCGCGCGAGCACCGTTCCACTTTCGCGGTCGATTGCATGTTCGAGCTCTCTTCGCAAAAGCAGCTGTGCGGCTGCGAGCACTACGAGGCGGTGCGTTAGCGAACCGACTTCGGCGCCCTCGGAGCGCAACTCATCGCGCAGAAGTGCTCCGTCCGTCGTGCGCGATCGCGCGTCGAGTTCGGAGCGTCTTGTCGAATGATCGCGCACTGCTTCATCGCGTTGGTCTTGGACGACTCGAAGATCCATGCGCACGCGCTCAAGGTTCGCTTCAAGGTGCGCCGTGTCAAGGTCACCTATGCCGTCAATCGCCAAACTCGTGCTCGTCGGTGCGTGCAGACTTACGGCTTGCAGTTGTTCTTCAAGCTTGAGCCGTCGTTCATGCACATTGGCTCGATTCTCCAAGTCAGAGAGTGCAAGGCCCCCGAGCCGCGCAGCTATGGATTCGATGTCGACACCGAGCTTCATTTTCTTCGAGGTAAGAAGCTCCACTTCATTTCGGAGCTCCCGTTCAATCGCAGAGTGCGTTCTCTTTCGCTCTTGGGCTTCAGAAGCCCGTGCAGCACGTTCGAGCAGAAGCGAGACGCGAGCGATTACGGGGGCTTCATCTACTTGGAGAACGCGGCAGGTTTCGCGCACGCGGTCCTCGAACCTGTCACGTTCCATTTGCAGATGTTCGGCTTGAGCCTTCAGCTCGCGTTGGGAGGCGAATGCTGTGCGCGTTTTTGCAAGTTCATCACATAGGACGCGAAGCACGGCTCGTGATCCGGGTGAAGCGGTGATTCCTAGCAAGGGGGTGCGCGCATCGAGTTCCGCTTGAAGCTCGGCGATGCGTTGCGCTTCACGTTTCGCTCGTGCCTCGAGTGCACGAAGTTGCTTGTCGACGTTGTGCTGCATCGCCTTGCGACTGCTTGCGCTTGTTTGTGCTCGATCTTGTTCTTGAACGATGGAACGAACTGCACTCAAGAATTGGATGTCATCGGGAGTGTTCGGTAACCCGACCGAATGCACCATATCCTCGAGGCGTGCGCGTCCTCTTTGCGTATGCGAAGTTGCTTCTTGTAGTTGAAGGCGCGCCTGATCGGTGTGTGTGAGTGCCTGCAGCGCGCGTTCAAGGTTCTCGCAAAAATGTGCCGCATGTTGAATGGTTTGGACGGTATCGGGGACTTCACGCAATGTTCGAACACACTGATTTCGAAAGGTGCCAAGGGCGTTGGTGGATTCTCGTTGGGCCTGCTCCACGATGCCATATGC
>JAHFDX010000022.1:0-6064 GCA_023248785.1 Myxococcales bacterium | reverse complement strand
TCGGTACGTTCGAGATCGTGGCGTAGCGATTCTATTGTTGCCGCGCGAGCCGCTTCTGCTCGCAATTCATCTGCCAGGCGATCGCTTGCCTCCAGCTGACTCACGAACGACTGCCGAATAGGAGCGCTGGAAAGATTGTGCAGATGCTCCCGCCAAAGCGCGTCGCGCGCAGCACGTGTCTTGTGGAGCTCGGATTCCGTGGGCAACGGCCTCTCTCCGATGAGCTCGTGAAGGGACGAACGAAGGCGGTTTGCGCGATCGTGTTCCGCGCGCGCATTGCGTGCGTGGTCCAGAAGGATCGACTCGAGCTCCGCTTCCTGTCGGACCCATCCGCGCCACTGATCTTGTGCCGGAACGATTCCGGCAGCGCCAAGCCTCTCGATCGAAAGGCCAACGCTTTCCGCAAGGCGCGTGAGCTCGGCTTCGGAGACGCGGACCTCGATCCTCCGTTGTTCACGCGCATGAATCGCTTGTGCGAATTCTTCGACACATGCTGTGGCCACGGTGATGTCGAGCCAAACTTCGATTTCGGTTTCTTCTGCCGGGCAGAGAAGAGCACGTTGCGCGGCAAGCTGATCTTCAAGGGATCGCAGTTGGTCTTTGGCATCAAAGAACTGCTCACTCGCCTCGCGGTACGCAAGAAGAGCGAGCTCGTTGATGTTCTTCACGCTCCCGAGCTCAACGTACGCACCTACAATCGAGGTCGACGCTTCAATGCCTCTACGGAGTTGCCGCTCTTCCTCTGCCAGGTGCAAGAGATCCCGGACAGTTCGTTCATAGCCCGATTTTTGGTCACGGATCGCATCGACGGTTGCCTGATGACAAATCAATGGTTCGTCGACCACCATGTTTGCGAGTTCGGCGACGATGTGGCGTAGCCGCTCGCTTCGCTCGACGAGAAGGCCTTCGAGCTCGCGACGCGCGTCTCTTGAGGAAACATAGAGCGTGTAGTCCTCTGCCGAAAAAGCGGTATCGGATTGCAGAAACGCGAGCTCGCGTGCCAAGGGTGCACGTACACGTTCGAACGTGGCCCATTGAAGCCTGCGGGAAAGTTCGTCGTGCTCCCCTTTGAGTGACTCGATCCTCGACGTCAGATTTTCCACGCGCGCGCGTGATGTAGAGCACGCCGTATCGAGTTGTTCCCAGGCCGAGGCCGAAAGCTCCACCTGAAGGAGGCGTTCGCTCAACTTGCGATACTTGTCGATGGCAACGTTGAGTCTTGGCTGCTTGCCTGTTTCCTTAAAGAGCTTGCCTTGCTCGTCGTTCAAACGTTCTCGAAGCTTGCGGATACCGACGAAGCCCGTGCTCGCGCCAAAGAGAAGTTCAGCGGCATCGCCGTGGCCGGTGACCATTTCCTCCCCGGCACGCCTCAAGCGTTCGTGGCTTAGGCCGTAAAGTTCGAGGTAGCGCGTTCCGTCGAGATCGCCGAGCGACGCGGACAATGTTTCTGTAGCAACAGGGTTTCCGTCGAGATCGAGGAGCGTGTGTCTGCGACCATTTTTTCGAACCCACGTATTTGTGGTTCCGTCGGGCAACTCCACGATGGCACCGACGCGCAGATCGGCCGCTAAAAATCGGTGTGCTTCTGCCGCGGCGTTGCGAAAGCCGAAGAGAAAACTCTCCACCGCTCGCAATGCGGTCGATTTCCCCGCCTCATTTGGACCATAAACCACATGAAAATCGCCCTTTGCACGTGGGAATTCGAGTCTTTGGTCGGCCAAGTGACCAAAAGCGATCATGTTGAGTGACAAAATGCGCACGGCTACGCCTCGTTCCCGGCGCCGTTAAGCCATGCGCGTGCTTCGTCAAACAGAGAGTCCAGTGGATCGTCCGCGCTTCTGAGCTCCGCTTCGGCTTCGGTACAGCCGCGCAATTTTCGGTTGAGCATCGATATGTAGGCGCGAAGATCGCTCCGTAGCGAATCGTCTACGGTTGTCGAGAAGAGTTGCCTATGTAACGAGTCACTTGCGCTTGGATTGAGTTCGATGCGCAGCCGCTCAAACCATGCGCGTCCGCCACGTGTACGAAGCGCGCAAGCGCGTAATTGTTGCTCGATGAGATCGAGATTGGCCGTTAACTCTGTATAGAGCGCTGGCTCAGCGAAAACCACGCATCGAAGTGCGACGAGGCGTCCACAGGCATCGGCTACTTCGCGTTCCATGCCTCTGTAGGCTTCATCAAGAAGCGCGTCGATAGAGGCGGGCGACTCGACTACGAGCGAGCACCATCGAACCACGTCGAGCGCGTGATGCGTGACCGTGACGCCGCTCGGCTCGACAGAAACGAGGCACGCACCCTTCGCCCCGATTTCGCGCACGTGGCGGCCTTGGAGATTCCCGGGGAAAACAATCCAGGGCCTCTCGTGCACAATCTCGTGGGCATGAATATGGCCCAGCGCCCAATAATCGTAACCGGTATGGATCAAATCAAGCAATGCACACGGTGCGTAGGGCGCATGCCCTTCGCGGCCGTCTAACGCGGTGTGAAGCATTGCGATGTTGAAGTGTCCGGGGAGTGGCGCCGGGTATGTGCGCGCAAGGTTTGTTCGCACGTCCGGCGTCGCAAACGATTGGCCCGTGATAGCAACACCGACGTGGTCGTAGGTCACTCGATCCACATGATCCGATGCCAGAATTCTCACGTTCGGAGGCCACTTGAGCGAACGCGACATGGCGCTTTCGGCATCGTGGTTCCCACGCAGGACAATCACGGGAACGTCTGCGTCACAAAGTCGCGCCATCTGTGCGACGAACTCGAGCCCGGTGCCAAAATCCGTCCAATCTCGATCGAACAGATCGCCCGCAATCAACAAGAACTGCACGCGCTCTTGCAGACAGAGATCGACAAGCTTTGCAAATGCGCGCCGAGGTGCGAGGCGTAGCTCGTCGACCGGAGCGCGTTCGTAGCGACGCAAGCCAACAAGGGGGCTGTCCAAGTGAATGTCGGCGCTGTGGACGAACTTCACGCGCCAACTCTACCACGCGATAGCATTCGTTCGTGGAGCTCGCGCTGCTTGCGGCCATCATCTTTGTAGCCTTTACCGTCGAGACCATCGCGGGGTTTGGCGCAACGGTGGTCAGCCTGGCGCTGGGTACTGCGCTCTTCCCCATCGAGACGCTCCTTGCCGTTCTGCTTCCTGTGAACGTGCTGATATCGGGATATCTCTTCACGCGTGGGCGTTTTTGTGTGGACCTGAGGAACGTCTTCTTGCGTCTCTTGCCCCTTCTTTTCCTTGGATTTGTGTTGGGGGCGTTTCTGCGTGGCGTGGCGAACGAGCGGTGGTTACGTCTGATCTTTGGAACGTTCACGCTGCTGCTCGCGGCTGCGGAACTTTATCGCCTAAGGCGACCTGAGACCGGTGCGCGTCGTGCGTGGCCCTGGCTCATCGCGGGCGGCATCGTTCATGGGCTCTTTGGTACGGGGGGACCGCTTGTCGTCTTTGCGTTGAGCCGAAAGGTCGTGGAAAAAGAGGCGTTTCGATCCACGCTCGCGTTGATTTGGCTTGTGATGAACGTTGCGTTGATTTCAGACCTTGTGCGACACAGGGCATTCACAGCGCAAACGCTGGGTTTCTCGGCGTTCATGCTTCTGCCGCTGGCGCTGGCAATCGTAACCGGCGAACGGGTATTTGCCCGCGTGAAACCGCACGCCTTTCGACGCCTTGTATTTATCGGGTTGTTTGTTGCGGGCGGTCTGGTGGTGCTTCGTGCGCTGTGACTCACGATTCTTGAGCATCCTGCTACATTCGCGCTCATGGCAGACGTCGCGTTGATTGGCTTCGGGCGTTTTGGTCGAGCGCTGGGCGAAATGCTCGCGGATGCGGGTATGTCGTTTGTTGCATTTGATCCCTATGTGGAAGTCCCCGACGAGGTTTCTGCGAACTCGCTGCGAGAGTGCGCAGAGCGAGCCAAACTCATTGTGCTTGGAACGCCCGTCCCCCGCATGAGAACGACGTTGGAGGCACTGGCCCCGCACCTTGGCGAACAGCATGTCGTTTTCGATGTAGGCAGCGTCAAGATGGGGCCGTCGCAGGCCATGCAAACCACTCTTGGGCAGCGCGTTCCGTGGGTTGCGACGCACCCGTTGTTCGGCCCTGTGAGTTTGGCGTTGGCCGAGCGTCCGCTTCGCGTTGTGCTTTGTCCAAACCCGCTTTTCGGGTCAGCAACGCAGCGCGTGCGAGCGTTGTACGAGCGCATTGGGTGCGAAATCGTGGAACAAACCGCAGAAGAACACGATCGCGTGATGGCCCACACGCATGCCATTACGTTCTTCGTCGCCAAAGGGATGATGGATGCGGGCGCCGGCGCTTCTGTGCCTTTTGCGCCGCCGAGCTTCCAGGCGATTGCACGCACGATCGAAGCGGTTCGTTCCGATGCGGGACACTTGTTTGTGGCGATTCAAAATGAGAATCCGTTTGCGCGTGAAGCGCGCGCGGAACTCGTTCAGGCATTGACGCATATTCATCAGGCCCTTGAGGAACCTTCAGCAAGGTTGGAAGAACCCGCGTCGCAGGCCGTGCTTGCCATTCCGGATCTCGGCTCGCGATCCGTGGAACTACGTGAGGCACGGGAACATATCGACGCTATCGATCAGGAAATCGTGGCGCTGCTTGCGCGGCGTAGCAAGCTCGCCGAACGTGCGATGCGCGCCAAACAGTCGCTCGGCGCGCCTGTGCTCGATGGTCAAAGAGAGGCTCTGGTGTTCGAACGGCGAAGAGCGTGGGCAAATGAGCTTGGTCTTGAAGAAGAGGGCGTCGAAGAAGTGTTTCGGTCGATCGTTCGCTTTTCGAGGAGGATCCAGTCCAAGGCTCGGTAATAATTGATTCATGTCTGAGCCGGAGCGACCAGGTTACGAAGGGGGAAAAGCGGCCTCTCCCCCACATGCAGAACGATCGCGTGCGCGCAAGTCTGTGGTTTCCCATGGAGACACCGAACGTGTTGGCGAAGTGGTGGACGAGTTGTCCGAGCGCGTTGAGCGCGGCCTCCACATGGCAAAGGTGGCGCTTGGACCACCGGCGGGAGCTCTGCTCGACGAGCTCATTGAGAAAACAGATCTGCCAGAGTTACGAGATGGCGACGCGCTCATTGAGGTGGCTGCGCGACTGGATCGGGAAGCCGATCTTTGGCGTAATTTGGCGATGCGATCGCTTGCGCAGATCACGTGGGTCGGTAAGGTGACTCGCGTCATTGGGTTTTGCATTGTCGGTGTCGATTTGTCGCTCGGTGTTTTTGGTGCCTTTTTGGCTATGTTTGGAGGAAGCGGAGCCTTTGGACGTGCGCTTCTTCTCGCGCTCGCGGCGGGTATTGCAACGGTGGGCGCGGGTGCTGTCGCCGCTTTGATTCACGGCACCACGCGAACTCAACGAGACGTGGCACGAAGTGCACTTGCACGCGCAGACGTGGCGGAAGCGCGATTGCAGCGCGTGGGAATTGCGCTCGCGTGGCGAGGCGGTGATGCGCGGTTGTATCAAGATGCGCTTGTGAGGTTGGAGCGGGATATTCACTCGTAGCGCCGCGTGGAGTGAGCTACGGATTTGGGCCTTATGTCCCGTCGGTCGCTGTTGATCCTTGCGCTGAGCGTTGGCGTGTCGTGTAGCACGAGACCGCTTGCTCCCTTGATGTCAGATACCTGGGCTCGCGTTGGCGAGATGCCGGAGGCGCGGCTGGAGGGGTTTGGGGTTACGCATCGGGGGCGGATTTATTACTTGGGGGGAATCCGTTCGAAGTCTGGAAACGATGGTGTGGACGAGGCGGCGACGAGTGATCGCGTCGACATTTATGATCCTTTGACGGGGACTTGGGCTTCAGGGCCGACGCTGCCCGCCGAGTCTGCGAAGCATCACTTGGCGGCCTTGGTATTTGACGGGAAGTTGTATCTGCTTGGGGGCTTTGACGGGATCTTAGGATCGACCCACCCGTTTACGCCGATTGCTGCGGCGTTTGTGCTTGAGGATCAAGGGTGGCGGCGCTTGCACGATGCGCCAATCGCGCGTGGTGGTTCGACGGCGAAAGCGATTGATGGGCGCATCTATGTTGCGGGTGGAGCACCAACCGAAGGTGCACAG
>JAHFDX010000021.1:14961-15337 GCA_023248785.1 Myxococcales bacterium | reverse complement strand
AGAGCGTTCGTAGCGAGATCAATGGTGAGGGTCTCACGAACACGCCCATGCATCTTAGCGAATGGAACATTGGTCTCGATAAGTGCGGCGAGGCCCTCTTTGATACACGCCAGCTTCAGTCCTACGTAAGCGGCATGTTGACCGTGATGCAGGATCCCCAGCATTCCATGGAACGCGCTCACTACTATGCGGGCACGCCCCCAATGGCGCTGTTCATGTTCGACAAGAACCAGCCGGCCACCATGTTGGTACGACCCGGGGCGTGGGGATTTTGGGCGCATGCGAAACTTCGTAACGGAACAAGATACGAATCGTGGGTGTGCATTTCGAATAGCTGCCAATCTTCGACGTTGGCTAGCGCATCACTGGTCGCTGT
>JAHFDX010000021.1:0-14885 GCA_023248785.1 Myxococcales bacterium | reverse complement strand
CAACGACACGGACGCGGAGGTGACCTTCACGCTCCGGCTAACCAAGGGAACGGCTTCGGGCGCATTCAAGGCATTCACGCCCCCGCACGCTACGCAGAGTGTGGCGGCGACAAAATCGGGCTCCGATTACGCGGTCGACGATGCGTCGATGGCGGCTCTCATCGCCACAGCAACGACGGCCGACTATCCAGGAAGTGCGACCAGTCGCGGCCTCGAGATCGACCTAACCATTGCGGCTCGTTCGCTCTTGCTTGTTCAGTTGCCATGACCAACAACCTTGCGTGCTAGTTTTCGCCCATGCGTGTCTCTTCAATGGTGCTCGTTGGTTCATTTGTCGCTTGTTCGTCTTCCGTCGCTCCGTCCGATAGTGGTGTCGATGCTGGCTCCTCGACCGACGCCGCAACGGATAGCACGCCCGTTGATTCTGCGACCATTGATACGGGGACTATCGAAGGCGGGGTAGGTGATGCCGGTCGCTGTGGAGTTACAGGCACGTACGACCTCGAGACGTACTTCTGTGGCACTGTCGACATCACGGCGTCTTGGAAGGCGGTGATCCCAACCGAAACAATCACCATCACCGATGCGGTCACGGGGGGATGTCGCGCAGACTTCAAGTACTCATCCTCGACCTGCAGCGAAACCGAAGCGGTCGAGTTTTCGGCTGCTCTTGGGCAGGTCACGGCGAGCTACAAGGGAATTGACTCTTGCATGCCCACGAGTTGCACGTTTGCTCCAGGCGACGCGCCGTGCGTGATCGGTGACCGTAAAGGCGATCGGGCTGTTACCATTACGTCGGTGCAAGGTGGCCTCAATCGTTTGGTTATTGAGACCGACGATCCCGGTATCTGCAGGACGGCGGGCAAGCCACGAATCACGCTGGTGCAGAGGTAGAGCTACGGGTCATGCGAGATTGCTCCCTACGAACCGGGTTGGTTTTCGTTCCCATGTATGCGCTGATAAAAGGTCCATCGCGATGAGTTCAAACCCTATGCCCCCCGATCGTGATCTGCGCGCGCTGGCGAACTGGATCGATACGGTTTCATTGAACCAGGTGCCGGCCTCCGTTCTGCACGCTGCGCGACTCCAACTGGCCAACATGCTTGCTGCTGCGTTGGCCTCACATAACGCGCCGGAGGCACACGAGGTCATTGGCGCGCTGGATGCGATCGGTGGCAAGGGCAAGGGCGCGACGACGCTGCTCGATGGAAAGAAACGGCCGATTCTAGACGCCGTGCTCGCAAACGCCTCGGCGTCGATGGTGCACGACTTTGATGACATCGTGTGGATGGGCCACACCGGTCATTCCGCGGTGTTCGCGTCGCTCGCTGTTGCCGAGCACGAAGGAAAGTCGTTTGGCGATCTTCTGCTTGCGATCATCGTGGCGAATGAAATCGGTGGGCGCCTAGGAGCGTCGAGTTTTTTTGGTCCGCTTAATGGCCAGATGTGGTCGTTCATTCACCTCCTGGGTGCGGCTGGTGCAACCGCGAAGCTGCTTGGTTTGGGTAATGAGCAAACGTTGCACGCACTTTCCATCGCGCTCTACCAACCGAACTTTCCGCTTCAACCCGGATTCATGCGGCCTACGAGCAAGTTGCTCACCGCGGCTACGCCCACATGCAGTGGAATCCAGGCGACGTATCTCGCACGCGCTGGCATGACGGGCGATCCGCGCGTTCTCGATGACGCGCGTGGATTTTGGAATCGGTTTTCGTTCCTGCCGTTGCGGAACATGCTGGGAGGGCTTGGCACTACGTGGGTCACATCCACGCTTGCATGCAAGACGTATCCAGGGTGCTTTTATCACCAGACAGCATGCACAGCGATTGAACGAATTCTCAAACAGACGGGTTCTCTCGCTGTTGGCGACATCGAGAATGTCACCATCGAGTCGACAAAACTCGCAGTCGAAGTAAGCCGATTTTCAGCAGGGTATGGCCGGGGCGAACCTCTCACGCCCATTGGCGTGACGTTCGATCTGCGAATGCTTGCAGCATTGATGTTGTTGCGGGGGCACCTTACAACGGATGATCTTGAACCGTCTGCGATAGCGAGCAACGAATCTACGATTCGGTCCCTCGGCGAACGAATCGCGCTTGTTCACGATCCACTCTTGTCAGCGCGTGTGGTTCAGAGCGCCATGTCGCTCGAGACGGGTCGTGACACGATTCGCAGCCTTCGCGTCTCAGATCTCGCACGCATTGCGAGAAGTTACCGTCGCGAGTATCACGCGACAGCGCTGTCCGTGGACGACCTTCGCACCGTCTTGCGGAGCGCGATGCGGCGTGAGACCCAGCCCAATGAGTTGCTCGATGCGCGAGGGATCCCACTGTATTTCCCATCACGGGTTTCATTGCGGTTGCGCGATGGGCGTTCGTTTACAGAGCGACAAGATCTCCCTGTGGGTGCTTTCGCCGATGCAGGCTCCGATGAACGTATCAAGGCGAAATTTTTGCGAGCGGCAAACGGTGTCGTGGAGATGTCCGCGGCTTCTGCCTGGTGGGATTCGCTGATGAGCCTCGATATGAGCGAAGCAATTTCACACGTTGCCCGCCCGGTGAAATAGAGCCGGAAGGCTCAGCACCGCCACCGAAGAACCATCGCCTGGCAAATACCTCGAATATATGGAATGACTCCCTATGTTCTAGGTTCTATGGAGTCACACATGCAAATGGCGCTGGGTAATCAACAAAGGCACTACGACCGCCTTGGTCTTACCGAGGGCGTGATCAACGTTATGGAGGATGGTCTCCGAACGAACGCCGCCCAAGGCAGTTTCGAGTGGTGGTACTTAGACTGCCATCTCGACGATGGGTCGAAACTCATCATTACGTTCTATACAAAGCCCCCGAACGTTGCGGCGTCGCGACCGCTCATGCCGTTCGTGTCATTCCTTCTCGACCGCCCGGACGGCACGCATGTTGAGCGAGCTTTCTTGGCGTCACCAGAATCATTTGCGGCATCTCGCGAGCAGTGCGACGTGCGGGTTGGCAACAACACCTTCGTTGGCGATCTCAAGAGCTACAAGGTCCACGTTGAAATCGACGATGTTATGGCCGATGTCGAATTGGTTTCTGACTTTGCACCCTTCAGGCCCGCAACCGGCCACATATTCTTCGGCGAGAAAGAGGAATTGTTTGTTGGATGGTTCCCTGCCGTCCCAAAGGGGCGTGCACATGCCAGCCTGCGCGTTGGCGACGAGACGATGGCGCTGTCCGGAACTGCGTACCACGATCACAACTGGGGCAACACGTCGTTACGAAAGATCGTTGACCATTGGTACTGGGCGCGCGCCTGCTGTGGCGACTACACAGTGCTGGCCCTCATGTTTGTCGCCGCGAAGTCGTACGGGGGCGAAGTCATCACGTCGTTCATGCTGGGCAAGGGAGGCGAAATGATTGCCGCAAATGAAAACAAGCTTGAGTTTGTGGCGGGAGAAAGGTCGCCTCACTCCGAAACGGGTATCCTCGTGAACAACCACCTGTCGTATCGATTTCAACATAACGACGACCAGTTCGCGGTCACGTTCCGACGCAAGCAAAATCTATATACTGTCGACTTTGCACCCGGCGGTGCGTACATGCGGTTTGGGGGTGACGTGGTACTCGAGCGACGCGTCGGAAGCGTGCCTAAAGAGAAGATCGACGGCGACGCTGTGTGGGAGCTTCTTTATTTTGGCGAACGCTCTAATTCGTAACCGTGTCCGATACACTCGGCCTTATCGACAGGCTGTTCACGATGAGGCATAACCGGTAGCGATCTCGTATGTCGCTCAAGTACGCCATCGTCGGGTTTTTGCTCGAACGTCCCATGCACGGGTACGAGTTGAAACAAGCGCTGTCCCCGGCGCTTGGGCGCGAGGGCCAAGTAAACGACGGCATCCTTTATCCGCTCTTGGCCAAGCTCACCAAGGATGGGTTTGTGAAGAAGAAAGTCGTTGAAGGGGAGGGAGGGCCTCCGCGCCACGTGCTGTTCCCTACGAGGAAGGGCGAGGCATGGTTTCGCGCGTGGCTTGAGGGTGACCAGGATGAGGAAGACGAGATCACCTACGCTTTTTTTGTAGGTCATCCGTTTCTCGCAAAGTGCATTTTCTTTAAGTTGGTGGATTCAAGCGGCATTGTTCGCAAGCTCGAGAACCAAAAACGTGCGGCCGAGCACAAGTTTCATGTTTTTTCGGAGATTCGGGCGAAGCTTGTTCGTCGAAAGGTCGACTTGCATCGCATCGCCGTTCTCGATTTGGGGATTCTCCAGCAGCAGCAGAAAATTCGTTGGCTCAAGCGAGAGCTAAAGAGGGAGCAAGGCAGCCGAAAGACTCGTTCGGAGTCGTGATACGACGTCGCGATGCGATATGCGATGAGAGTCGTCCTTGTTTCGAGTGTGGAATTCTTGCTCGGATGCTCGTCTGATGCGGCTGCCCTCGCGTCTTCCGATGGCGGGGCTGGCGACGCGGAAGTGCCCGACTCGGGCAAAAAAACGGATGGGGCAATTGACACGGGAACGATGTGTTCCCTCGCGACGAACACAACAGCCACCACAACGGTCACCAGCGAGTGCACGCTCGTGACGCGCGATGTTTCGTCGTGTCAGGCCTTGCGCATGTCGCAGGGCCTTGGTGGCGCGTGGCTCAATTTTTCGTGCCGCGTGGCGCTCACAAAATCTGGAAGCAACGTGACGGTCGGGGCGGACAGTCAACCCGATTACAAGAGCAACTATTTTTCATCGACCGACGCATGTTACACGAAGTACACGACTACCTTTCCAGATCCAAACTCGATTTCGGCGCAAACGCTGTCGATGTCCATCCCATTGTCGCCGAGCACCACAGGGCAGGCCATGGGTTTTGGCGTAGTTGGAGTCGCGATCAATGGCGTCGAGATTTTCGACAACGTGGCAGCGCCAGGCGACGACATTTTCTTGGAGGCGGGTTCGTTCGACCCATGCCAAGGTCATCCCGCGCCAGGGGGTCGCTACCACTATCACGCGGAGCCGTATTCGATCTCGTCCAACGACAGCAACCTCATTGGTGTCATGCGCGATGGTTACTTTATTTACGGCCGCCTCGACAAGGATGGCACCGTGCCCACGCTCGATACGAACGGTGGCCACACGTCCGCTACACCGGACAGCACGACCGCTGTCTACCACTACCATGTGAATCTTCAGACCAGCACGGCCCCGGCCACGGTTGGAACGAAAGCGTGGTTTCTCACGACGGGTACGTACAAGGGGGCACCGGGAACCTGCACCGGCTGCAACTAGGCGGTGCTTGGAATTGGCCGGATCGACCGGGATCGCTAAAGGTTTACTGAGCTCCGCCGTACATCTTCGTCATGAGGATTTTTCGGGCCATTTTTGGTGGAGCCGTGCTTTTTTGGACAGTGTCCAGAGAAGCATCTGCGGATGAGCTGGGCGTCAAATACCGCGGGCAGACTCGCTGCACGGACTCGGTCATGCTGCGAATCGCCACCGACGTCCTTATTAAAGCGAACCCGAAATCGGGCGTCGTGTCTCCAGCTCCCATCGCACTGGCGAGCGTCATTCCGCTTGGTGGGAGCGCGACGGGAAAATTCTCGCCTTGGAACTTCATGAATGGCGGAGTGTTTGGTGTGTACAAGCCGGCGAACACCGTGGGGCCGAACGCCATCGCCTTTGAAAAAACCGCGAAAGGAACTGCTGGCGCGAATGCGCTCCTCTGCAGCTTCGAGCTCGCACCGGGAAAAAAAGAACTCACCCTGGTCAAGGAGTCGGGCATCCGAATGCCATGGGATGCGAATGCCGGATTGAGCGAGTGGCTCGTTCCGTCCAACCGGAAGGAAGCGGAGACGGTGTACATCATCAGCACCACGCCCGAGTCCGCGTTCCGCTCGTTTTCGTACAAACTGTCACAGCGCATGGACCAAAAGTAACGCGCGTCAACGCGGAACCGCGGGCACGACGACTTCGTTGAGGGTCGCCACGTTTCCGAAGGATGCGCCGCGTCCTGACTGCGAACGATGAACCGCCTCGTTGACTCAAACGTGGCGACAGTTCCCGGAGACAACGACGTTGGCGCTCCGGGAACGCGCACCGGTTGCAATGAGTCATCACGGGGGAATCTCTCACCGCGTCAGGCTATTTCCGAATTCCGAAGCGCCACAACTCCTGCATGTCTACGATCGGGGCTCCTTGCATGTTCTATCTCCCGGGAATAAGGTGCCCGCCTACGGTCGTCTGAGGGGTGGCCATGAATTCTTGTCTTCGCGTCGCGTCGCGTCGCTTGCGTTTACCTTGAACCTCGGCGGATGCGCCGCCGAGATGTTCGACGTGCGTACGCCAACCTTTGACAATGCCGTCGATTGCGACGAACCGCGCGCGATGTTGCATGCGCAAGTCGATCTTGGATCGGGGAGCGCCTGCGAGGAGCGGTTTGCGCTGGAGCTCTACGAAAACGCGGGCATCGAGCTTGTAATGTGGGACTCCGCGAATGGATGCCGTGATCGCAACGTCATCGTTCGATACCTACCAAAGCGCATCTCGAAACAAGCACTTATCAATCAAGTGACCAAACTTGCGGTAAACGGGCGTTTTTTAGGGGAGACATGAACGCACACACGCTTCGCCTTGCCGGCATCGGTCTTGTGGTATCGGCGCTTTTTCCAAGTGCAGTCGCCGTGCGAAGCGCCTACGCGGATGACGACGGAGAAGTGCCGTCTGAGCAAACGGATATTGAGCCGCCTCTGGTCCATCAAGCACCGACCCCGAGCGCGCGGGACCGAGAAGAAAGGGTACAACGTCGGGCGAGCATCCTGAAGGCCATTTCAACGAGCGACAGTGTGCTCATCAACGTGACTCACCGTGATTTGCCGGCGAGTCCAGATATTCTCAATCTCGGGCGACGAAGCTCGAAGGCTCTCGTGCGTTGCGCCACGGACAACGTCGATAGCGAAGTGCGTGAATTTTGTGTCTCACTTCTCGGACGCATCGGAGATCGCTCGAGCCTCCTCGCGTTGCAAGGCGCGCTTGAAGCGTGGGAACCGTTGCTTCGCGGAGCCGCCATTCGTGCTCTTGCAAAGATCCCCGACCCAAGTTCCGCAAAGCTGCTCATCCAAATACTCGAGCGCGAAGACGAAGCTCTATCCAATCGCGAAGGTGCACTCGAGACGCTTGGTGTGCTCAACAACGCACAAGCGATCAAGACGCTTCGCAATGCACTGCGCAGCCCGCCTCAGGGTCACACAGAACTTCGAGCGCCTGCATTCCGAGGACTTTGGAAGAGTCGGCACGTTGTCGCACGGGCAGCACTACTCAGCGATGTGGAGTACGCGCTTTCCGCAACCAACGATGGATCTCTTCTTCTTCAGGGGACCTTCGCTGCAAGCGAGCTTCGAGCGCCCGAGCTTGTGAAGGCGCTTATCAAGCTCATGGACAATCCCGATACGCGAATTCGCAATCGCGCAGTCTATGCCCTCGGCAAGATCGGTGACAAGGCAGCCACCAAAGCGTTGCTTGCCCACGCGCCACGTGTGCGCGAGTCGCGCATGCTGAACAACATTGCATTCGCGCTCGAGCGTCTCGATCCGGCAGCGTTCTACTCCACTGCCCAGGGCCTGGCTTCCCACAAGCAAGCGCAGATTCGCATGAACACGGCCTTCGTCCTTGGTGACGTGCATCGACCCGAAGGCGTGCCTATGCTGCGTTCTGCGCTTGAAGATCCGAATCTGATGGTTCGGCTCTCGGCCATCATCGCTCTCGGTAAGGTGGACGCGAAAGACATCGACAAACTGCTCCTTCGTTTCACAAAGGACACGAATTTCGATCTCAAACGAGAGGCCATTTATTCCATCTTCCGCGCAAGCAAGATGAAGGCAACCGACCTTGTCTACAATGAGCTCTACTCGTCGAAAGATCCGAACGTCCGAATGGGCGCCGTCCGCGCGCTCGGTCGTGCGGGCGACACACGGGTTACATCCGACGTGCTCACGCGTCTTGAGGCTGGGAAGTGCTCGTTGCTCGACGCCTGGGATTTGCTGCGGGCGTCCAAGTCGTCCGAAGTCCCTGAGCGCACCCTGCTTGCGTGGGTGTGGGGACGAACTGACCTCACAGATCTTCTCCGCGTCCTCAAGCCCGCGGGGGCTGCCCCTATCGCACGCGCGGAGATCCGCGCCGAGATCGCATTCAACCATCCTTGGAGAGCGGTGCATGCGATCGACCTTGCCGGCGACCTCGGGGACGCGGCAGCCGTGGAAATCTTGAGACCCATTCTGACGAACGACCATACGGTGCTCCGCCTTCACGCAGCAGCGGCGCTGGTTCGGGAAAATAAACTCGACGCCCTCCCCACGTTGCTTCAGGACATTGACAATCTACCGCAATCGAACTTAGGCTCCGTTGTCGAGATTCTCGCGCGCGTATCGGAATCCGGGGCACGCGCAGCTCTCTTGCCCGAGTTGACAAAGCGCGCTGCGAGCTCCGACGTTCCGTTGGCGGTGGTTGGTGCGGCCACGTGGTACGCGTGGGATCCTGAGGCTGCATTTCATCGAATGCTGGCGGGGCTGGCGTCGCCGTCGCGTCAAGAACGCGATGGGATTGCGCGATACCTTCGCATCGATCATCGCCCCATTACAACGGACCTTCTGAGGCGTGCTCTTGCGCGCGAGGGGCGCATGTCTGTGAAGGACACGTTGAGGCGGCTACTCGACGTTCGCGCCGATCGCCTTGCGGCGAAGAACCGTTGAAGCAACAAACGTGCGTTGCCATCGCGCTCGCTGGCGCAACGGCGATCGCCTCGCTTGTATACGATTCACAGTCCGAGGCTGCCGAACCTAAGCGCGTGCTCGGTCTCGCCCTTTCGATTGTGATCTTCGCAATCGGATTTGTGTATGCCCGACCGCCCTATCGCTCGCGGAGCACGATCGCCGCACTTGGGTTCGTCGTGGTCTCGGCCTTGTCGATTGTGTGGGGCTTGCCGTGTGGTCTGCGCGATCTGTCGACATGGACCGCGGCGATCGTGGTGGGCTTTGCAACCTCCCAGCTCGAGCCCCGCGCGTCGCTCCTCGCTGTGCGTGTGGCTGCACTCACGATCGGTACGGCAACCTCAGCGCTTGCGATCGTGGCTCGTGCTCGAGGTCTTTTCGGATTTGATCTGCACGCGGGGCAAGGCAATCCGAATTGGCTTGGCCTTTTGCTCTCTGTCTGCGTTCCGCTGTCGATCGACGCGGTCGTAGCTGCAACGAAGACACGCGCTCTTCGAGGATTCATTGCGTGCTTGATCGGCGTCGAACTGGTTGCGCTTTATTTTTCCCACTCGCGCGTTGGATGGATTGCGGGGGGTGTTTCTGTAATTGTGCAACTCGTGCGTTCAAAGCGCGCCATGGCAAGTGTCAGCGCGAGTGCGCTTGTTCTCGCAGTCATCATCGCTACACCCGCACAGGCAACAACGCCCTCCGCTCAAAGCGTTTCGGATGACGATATACCTGCGTCCGTCGCATTGAGTGGACGCATATGGATCTGGAAAATGAGCGCACACGCAGCCCTGAAGTCTCCCATCGTCGGCGCAGGTCTCGGGCGGTTTGGTCATGCGTATCTTGATGCACAAGGAGAGTCGCTGAGTCGCCTGGCGCCGCAAACATCGGCGCGTCGCTTTGTCAACGCGACTACGGCGCACAACGAATATCTGCAGATCGCCGCGGAATCGGGACTCGTTGCGCTTGGGCTGTTTGTTTACGCACTCGCACTCGCCATGCGCGATTGTGCTCGACGAAATTGGGTCGGTGGCCTAGCCGCACTTGTTGCATTCGCAATTTGTGCAATGGCCGACTCGCCGTTGCGTCAGCCCGCGATGGGGCTGCTCGTCGGAATGATCTTCGGGGTGCGAAGTTCACCCGAGCACCAGGAAAATTCGAGGCGATTCATTGCCCGCGGGCTCGTTCTCGCGGGGCTCATCGTTTCAGCGTGGTTGGCATACGGCAGCACACGTTCATGGATGGCTACACGTGCGCGCTGGCGTGCGAGGGATGCCGATCCGAAAATGCAGTTAGCACTTCTCAATAACGCGATGCGATTGGACCCGTCATCCGGCGAAGCCACGTTGGACTTGGCTATCGCAGAGATCGCTCGAGGGAACATCCGTAGTTCAATCGTTGGGCTTGTGCACGCGAACGAGCTTGTTGCAGATTCCGGTGCGCGCATTGCCCTTGCGAGTGCGAGACTCGCTCTCGGAGAGCGCGACGGCGCTGAACGCGACTACCGATTGGCACTTGCATGGAATACGGGATCGTACCGAGCCCGAGTCGGCCTTGCCGAAACGTTGCTACTGCAAAAACGCTTCGCGGAGGCCGAGGAACAGGCGCAGATCGCTGCGGTATTGCGACCGGGAGACCTTCGAACCGAGGAGCTCCAGGATCGCATCCGGGAAGCTCGAATGGATGAGTGATCGAGTCTCGCGAGCTCTGACTCGGTATGAAATTTTGTGATCTCGACACCCTCAACGCGGAACCGCGGGCACAACGACGTCGTTGAGGGTCGCCACGTTTCCGCCAGCAGGATAGGCATAGGAGGCTGCCGTGCCGAGTCCCCAAACGGTGAGGCCGAAGGCGCCCGCACTCGTGGCCACCTGCGGTCCGTTCTTGCACCCGCCTACGCCCACGCCGTTCTCAACGAGCGAGACGTACGCAACCTCGTAGTTGCCTCCGGTCCCTAGACTCACCCATCCACTGACGTTTCACGAGCACGCAACGCTCACGTTTTCGAATCCCTTTGATCCCTTGGATCTCACCACGATGAGATAGGTCTCGGTGTACGTTGGATCTGTGAAAAACACGTAGCGCTGTAGAAATTGTTCGGGCGGAAGGAGCCCCGTGAATTCCTCGTCCCCTGCCGTCGTCGTTGCGCCGTACCCCGCCATGATCTGTGCGACAAAAAAGGGATGCGCCGCGTCCTGACTGCGAACGATAAACGGCTTCGCTGACTCAAACGTAGCGACTGTTCCCAGAGACAACGAGGTTGGCGCACCGGGAATCACGGGGTCAAATGTGAGTGTCGTGTTTCCGACTGTGCCGACGATGCGATACGAGATGCTCTCGTCAGAATGATCCTTGGCGCGCGAGCGATACGGAATTCCGAGGTACTCGTGACCTAGCGCGGAGACGGGTGGAACGAGCAGGTGCGTTGCGTCGCAGCCACCACCCTTCGTCGTACTTGTGTCCCAGCAGAGGTAGGTCTGGCCGCCCATGAAGGCGATTGGTTTGTTGGAGGTAAGGACACTTCCACTGATGTCGCCCGGACTTTGCCATTGGATAAATTCGCCCGCACTTAATGTATATTTCGATGTTACATTTGCAGGGCCGGATGCGAGGCCCGTCCCAGCGGGAAGATCTCCTGTGGGTACAATCGACACTTCGGTGTTGTCTTCGCTCGCTACGATCTGTGCCCAGTGGGCTTCGAAGGTGCGCGTTCCTCGATTGGAACTCGGCGGAAGCGCTGCAACAAAGTTGGTGCCCACGCCGTTGCCGGAAACAGGAGCTGCGCGCTCGGAATGAACGATGTCGCGCCTCCATACGGCAGGATGTCGTAGGCGCTCACGGGCACGTCGGTCGTAATTCGAAATGCCTTGCCGCGACCCGTGGCGGCGTTTTGTCCCGTGTACACGGCGGTCGATGTGGAGACAGCAGGCGTGACGGGGCAACCCGCGCCGTCATGCGAAAGAAAGAGAACGCCCACCTCGCCGGCGGGTACGCCGCTGGACGCGATCTTGCTCCAGGTTGCGGCTGTTCCGGTAGATGAAGCGATGCGGCCGAACTGGGTCACGTCAAACGTAGCGCCGTCGCGCACGACCGTGAGCTTCGCAGCCTTGGGCCAGGCATTTGCAACGAAGACCACGTAGCACGGTGGCTTGCGGTTCGAGATGAATGAAGGTGTCGAAACGACAAATGTGCAACCAATGTTACCTTGGCTTACGGCTGTCGCCTCGCAAGCGGCAATGCACTTGCCACCACTGCATCCCGAATTCTCATCGCACGTCTCGACGACCGTTCCGTCGGCGGCGACTACACTCCTAAGATCGGCAGAGCAGCCGCCCTTTGAGGGACCCGCTTCTGACCCTCCGAACACCGGGCCATCTTCATTTCCCGCGTCGACGGGCGACGAAGTGGTCGCGTCCTGTTGACCAAAGCGCGATGTTTCGCTCGAACAGCTGCAGAGCAGCAGGGTCGCTGAGGAAACTACGTAACGGATGCTCATTGAAGGCCTCCCCGTAAAGACGCGTGAATGCGGCCACCCCCTCATCGCTTAAGATACCGAAGCGCGACAAGCAAGCGGGGGCATTATTGCACCAAACGCGCCCCGTGCTACATCCGGCCCACCGGTGCGATTGCATGTTCTCATAGCGCCCGCTTTGCTTTTTTTCGTGTCCGCGAAAGCGAATGCGCGCGAGACCGTGGCTGTCTCCTGGGGAGCCCCGCTGGAGTGTCCATCGAGTGACGAACTGGCCCGCCGAACGGCATCACGTGTTCCGTCTGATTCCACGTTCGTGCGCGCGAAAGGCCAAGTACAGCGCTTCGGCACGAAGTATCGCCTCGTACTCGAAGTGCAAACCGTATCTACGCGTGGAGAGCGCGTCCTGGAAGCGGATTCGTGCGATGCGCTTGCCACATTGGCCGCCATCGTCATCGCACTCAGCGTTGCAACACCGACGTCGACGCCACTCGCACCGGCGCCCGTACCCGCGCCCGTGCCGCCGCCCGTTTCCCCGTCCGCACCCGCGTCCGCGAGGGAATACCCGAGTGCGCTCACGATTCGGACCGATTTTGTGCTCGATTCGGGCACGCTCCCAACCTTTGGTGCAGGTGCGGGTGCCGCGATCGGACTCACGTTCCGAAAGCGCTATCACATCGAAGCGTACGGCTCGGCCTTCGCCTCTCAAGACGGAACCGTCGCCAACGATCCGTCACGTGGAGCAACATTTTTGTTGATCTCAGGTGGCGCCCGGGCGTGCGGAGCACTCACAACCGGGATTGAGGCTGGCCCGTGTTTCGGGTTTGCCGTGATGCGACTTTCGGCGTCGGGTTTTGGGGCGTCCAAAAACTCCAATGATTCAAGTACGACGTGGGGTCCCGAGGGCGGCATACGGATCCGTGCGCCTCTTGTGGGCCGATTTGGCCTTGTCGCAGGTGCATTTGCCGTGGTCCCCACCGTGCGCCCGTCTTTTGTAATGACCGCGCGCGGTCTCGTGCACGAGGCCTCTCCGGTCGCATTTCGTGGCTTTCTTGGACCGGAAGTGTTTTTTTGAGCACGGAAATTTCCGCCGCCGGCCAATTCCTCCCCGTGACTTCTTCGGTCGCGAATTTACCTCTCGTCGCGTCCTCGTCAGGGGCCACGGGCGAGGGTGTGCGGAGTACGCAGACCGCGTCGCTTTCCTTCGACGCGATCTACGAAGAACACTTCGACTTCGTCTGGCGCACCGCGCGTCGTCTCGGCGTGCCGGACGCTTCGGCGGAAGATGTAGTGCAGGATGCGTTCCTCGTACTCCATCGTCGGTTGGGTGCGTACGATGGCGAAACCCCGATAAAGATGTGGCTCCTTGGTATCGTCGTTCGCGTGGTGAGCGATCACCGCCGTCGGTTCCGGCGCAAAGAGGCGCCGTGTGTCCCCCATGCCGCCGACTCAGATGGCAACATGCTTCTTGCGTCAACGAGGCCGCCACCCAGTGCCGAGGTTGAGCATGCGCAGGCGATGCGCGTGCTGCAACAATTGCTCGCCGAGCTTGACGAGTCGAAGCGCGAAGTGCTGGTACTCGCGGAGCTCGAGGAAATGACGGCACCCGAGATCGCCGAACTTCTCGGCGTCAACGTGAACACCGTTTACGCGCGACTTCGCGCCGCGCGGCGTGATTTCGACGCTGCACACACTCGTCATCGCGTGCGTCTCGCAAGGAGGACACCATGAGTGTGCTGGACCCTGAATCCCGCGATCTCTTTCGAATGGCGCGTTCCGAAGTGTCGCCCCCCGATGCGAGTCGCGACCGTGTGCGAGCACGTCTCGCTGCCAAGTTGGGAGCCGCCGCCATGGGTGCAGCTATCGGAGCGACAACGACAACGGCTGGAGGTGGTGCGTCCGCCGGTGCCGGTACAACGTTGGGCGCAGGCTCTATCCTTACAAAGACCAGCACACTTGCGCTGATTGGGAAAATTGCGCTGCCGCTCGTCATCGTCGGGGCAGCGACGACGATCGCGGCACCACGTGTTGGGAAGCTGCTCGCTCCAACCCAGACATCCGCCAGTTCAATGCCTGTGGCGAGACTTGCCCCTGCCGCGAAGGTCGTTGCGACGCAAACGACCGAACCAACAAGCATTGCGGATAAGGCGGATAAGACAGACGTTGAGGTGCCAATACCAACGGTGGTGAGTGTGATTCCAACTCTGCCTGTGCCCGCGCTTGCACCCGTGCAGAGCTCGGCAGCGCGTCCGGTGTCGCCGCGCGCTGTTGCACGCGATCCGTCAGAAGAGTCACTTGCGAAGGAGCTCGCGCTCGTTGATCAGATCGAGCGTTCACTTCGTACGGGCGATTCAGAAGGTGCTGCGCGTCTGACTACGGAGCACGAAAAACGCTTCCCGCACGGCGCGCTTGTCGAAGAGCGCGAAGGTGCACGCGTGCTCTCGCATTGTCTCTCGGGTGCAAGTGCAATTGGAGATGCGGAAGCGTTCCTTACAGCTCACCCAAAATCACCGATGCGCGCACGCATTCTTGCGGCGTGCACCGAATCCAAAAAGGAAAAGTGAATGTGATCCCTCCTTCAATGCACGTCCTCTCGGTCACCCTCGCGCGCGCAGCCGGAGTCGCGCTCCTCGGAGTCATCGTCGCGTGTCGTGAGGGGCCCATCGTCGTCGGCGATGACACACCGCGGGATTCAC
>JAHFDX010000491.1 GCA_023248785.1 Myxococcales bacterium | reverse complement strand
ACCATGGACGAGCGCAACGTGCTCACCCTCGCGCCACACAACTTCCGCGATGGGATGCAAACCATCGGTGTTGGGACGGATTCCAACACCTCAACCAACGTGCTTGCGTTCACACCGACGTCCTCGGGACAGGTAAACCGAGACTTTGCGCAGGTGAAGCCTGACGGCACAGCGTATTGCTACGACACGTTGATGAACCCGCGCATGGGCACGGCAGCACCGGGCACTATTGTGCTGATCAAGATGACGAGCGACACGGCAATCACGGTAGAACGGCAAAGCGCTGCATCTTGTGGGTCCGGGCCCTGGTCGATGACGAGCGCGGCGCAGAACTTTGTGCGGTAAAGGGTCGCCCTCGCCCTCAATAACTCACCAAGTAATCTTCGCTTCGACGTCCTTGCACTGCGTTTTCGTCTTGGCGGCGGGCGCGTAGTGTCGACACTCATCTTCTGAGTCGGGAATGCCATCGCCGTCGCCATCCGTCACGAAGGATCCGGTTGCCCCCGCGGGAATCGGCATTTCGCCGATGGTCTTCATCATTCCTGGGATGTAGAGCATCTCATCGTTCGCGGGTGCGATGGAGTTACGGCTCACGCCGTCGGCCGATGGACTGACGATCAATCGCCCGTGATCCTTCAGTGGAAGGTTCGTCTTCGGATCGAGCGAGGCTAAAACAAAAACAAACGCCGCGCGGCCGTTGAAGATCATCCCGCTTGCGGTCGTGGCTGCGCCAGAAAATCCTTTGGGATCACCTACAAATTCGCCCCAGTCGAACATCGGACCGTGGACGTTGCCCACGATCGCCTTCAACCCAAGAGGCTCGTTCTGAGCCCGCAAGTCGTAGTGCACCGTGACCAATCTGTACGAGCTGCCCGTCTTGGGCTGCGTGCGGCGGTAGTAGATATAGATGCGACCGTCGAGCGATCGTTTTTTTGAGTTGTCGAAAATTGCGGAGATCGATCCTCCGACCCCCGCAGCGTCATGCTTGCAAGAAGCCGACGGATCCCATACCCACTTCGGCGGCTGGACCTTCTCGGCTGAGAATGGAACGACGTAAAGTCTATTCTTCCCGCTCCCACACGGGTGTGCGGAATCTCCATTCCATGCACCAAACGCAAACGCATCCCCATTGGGCGCGATGGCAAGCCCTGGCTTGACCGCTGACGGAGCGACGAGCGGAGTGGCCTTGCCCTTGCGCCACGCGAAAAGCTTTCCCGTCGCACAGTCGCGCACCACAGCAACTTCATGGTGATTCACTGCGTCATAGGCCACGGCTGGATCGCAGAACGTCTCGCCTGCGGGCTTCCCGCCCGGATTCAAGATGACGATGCCCTTCGTCTTCAACACGGATCCGCTAAGCCCAAGGCGGAGACCGAGGACGTAGTTCTTTTTCGTCGCGAAGTAGACCCGCGCATCGTCCCCCTCCACATCCGACAGTGCACTGAAACCCGACGTTGGAATTCCATAGGCGGCAGGATAGTCGAGCGCAACGGCCGCCCCGAAAACCTGGGCGCTCATGTCGAGACTCTTGTTCGACATGAGCTGGTCTCGATACGCTTGCAGGCTCGCAGGCCCCTTCGCGGCCATGAGTTTGCCATTCGCATCCGCCGCGTAAAACGCCCAAAGGGAGCCCTTGATCGAGGCCAACGTCGGATCGTAGTGCGTATCCGCCTTGAGATTTGAACTGTCTTTTACAAGCGGAAAGTCGCCAAAATTCGGTTCGACGTTCGCTTCGGAAATGCCTGAGGAGCAGTCGCTAATGACTCCATCGCCGTTCCAGTCAACGCCCCCCAAAAGACTCACAGATCGCGAGGGAACGCCCGCGTAGGCGACGAGCGGATAGAGTTCGATCGGAACCGTGTAGCCTCCAACCCCAACCTTTTTTCCAAAGAGCGTGATTCCAAGTCCTTTTTTTTCGCAGACTGCAAACTCGTTCAACGTGAGCGCGAGCTCATGCGACAACCCAACATCGTGGTACATGTAGGCGTAATTCATGAGTGACACATAGTTCGGTTTGTAATTCACCTCGTCGAGGCCGCCGTGCCGGAGCCCGAACTTGTGTCCGAACTCGTGCAGCATCGCCTCGGCCGCGTCCTGCTCGTACTGCCCCCCGAAGCCAACAAGCAAGTCGCCCGGCGTAGACTGTCCCCCGCCATCACACCCGCGAACGGCGTAGTGGAAGATCTTCGCGCGCTTCTTTGGGAACAACGTGTCGTAGGCCACTTGATCGGACAAGCCGAGCGCCTTGACGCCGACCATGCGTGCTTCTGCAAACGGTGCTCGCTGCGGATTTGCGGTCAGCTTTTTGCCATCGGGACTCAAGTCATCGCAGCTCCACACATTCAGGCCATTGTCGATGTGGGCACACCACGACTCTTTGCCGAGGCGGTCGCGAAAGAACCTTGTGATGTACTTGACGGCGTTTTTTCTCAATGGATTCCCGCTGTCGATGGATGCGCAGTACTCCCAGTCAACATGGAAAAACACATCTTTGCGGCTGGTCGTTGCGCCGAGCGCCTTCCCCGCGCGGCTGTTCTCCCACGTATCCGAGATCCCATCGCAATCGAGATCGTCAGTCCCGCAAGCCGAACGGGATTCGCGAACGCCATGCACCTCGGCCGATGACGACGCGCAAAATAGAACAAAGCACGTTACATAAAGACACGCCCGCATCGCAAAACTCCCACATCGTCATACGGCACAAAATAGGGAGCCGTTAGCGCCCCTGCGGCCACGCTCCTTGGCATTTGCACGACCATGTAGTCTGTTGGGCGCATGCAAATATTCCCGTCGATTATGCTCTTGCTACTCGTCGCCTGCACAGGTTCGCCGGGAGGAAGTCTGCTCGGACCAGCCGACAGCGGCGACGCACATACGGGCCCAGTGGCAGACACCTCAACAGATGATGGACCGTCCGATAATCCAACCGACGCAGCGCGATACGACAGCAGCGACGCAACCACCTGCAAACTTCTCAAGGTGTATTCCTCGTCCAACCGTGCGTGCAATGCGTGTGCGGAGAAGGAGTGCTGCGAAATAATCAACGCGTGTTTTTCCTCGAAAGCGTGCGACGAGGACTACATCAACTGTTCATTGGCTTGCGTGCTCGAAACCGACGCAAGCAAGTCAGCCATCGATCACTGCGTGAAGGAGTGCCAGAGAATATACAACGACGGTTACATGTTGTTCGACGCCGCAAACGCCTGTGCCGAGAGCAAGTGCACCGCGGATTGCAGGTAGACTGAAGCTTGCGGGTACTGAAGAACGCGAGCGCCATGACAACACGCGATGTGCGTGTACAATTGACGGTCTCGTATGCCTCACACTCCGATTGCCATCCTTGGCGCTGGCCTCACTGGCATGAGCGCCGCCGTTCACCTCGAAGCTGAAAAAGTCCCCTTTCGCATTTTCGAGAAACTCGACATTCCTGGGGGCCACGCCATTACGCTCGAGGAAGCAGGATTTCGCTTCGATCGAACCGGGCACCTTCTTCATTTGCGCGACCCTGCGATGCGCGAGCTCGTGATGCGCTGGCTTGGTGACGATTGGGTCGAGGTGAATCGCCGGTCCATGATTTGGTCGCATGATAGGTACACGCGCTATCCGTTCCAAGCGAACACATTTGGTTTGCCGCCTGACGTTGCAAACGAGTGCCTACTGGGGTTCCTCAAAGCACACTTTGCGAAAGACAAGCCGGAGGCCAAGACGTTCGAAGAATTTTGTCTTCAGAACTTTGGTGAAGGGATCAGCAAGCATTTCATGATCCCGTACAACTGCCGCTTGTGGGGCGTGCATCCCAGCGAGATCACGGCCGCGTG
>JAHFDX010000490.1 GCA_023248785.1 Myxococcales bacterium | reverse complement strand
GGCAGACATCCAAACGATGGTCATCCTCGATTGCACTTGGCCTTTCGCTGTCGAGTGCTCTCATCGGTACGTTGTTGCTCGCGGTCCGCATCTATCCGGAAGCCCGCAACGACGTGAGAGGACACAATCGACTGCCGCTTGCGCTTCGTGAAAGCAACCTGCATCACGCGCTCGTCGTTGCGGGTGCCGGCTTCAACAACACCGACCCCATGGACCTCCCAGAGAATTACCCGCTCGAGCTCTACCCGAACCCCGACCGCATCATCGCGATCGATACGGGGCCATGGGGGCTACGGTGCCTGCGCGATCAATTTCCAACTTACAAATTCTACCGCGCGCTACCCGGCACGCCGGTGACGTTTGCCCCGTTTGAGTAAGCGCGAGTAAACGCCGGCCCTCTTACGAATCGTCCCACCCGTCATCGAGCGCATTGAGATCATCGAGTTCGTTGATGGGTTTTCGCTTCGTTGACACAACGTCTTCACCTTTTGCAGGCGCGCTCTTCACTAAAACAGAGGGCGTGGACCCCAAGAACGCACGTTCGGAAAGGCGAATTGGCGGCGGCGGACGCGTACTCCTTCGCTGCTCGGCAACCACACGCAACGTAATTCGACGGCGTTCTCGATTGGTAACCTCCAGCGGATGAATGACCGCAGGAAATCGTTCGATCGAAGTTTCAAATTCAGCGCGCGACGCCAAAAAACCGAGGCTTGGAAATGTACGCTCACGCATCCCTGCGCCAAGTTCAGTCATGATCTCGACGACGCACGCGTCCTCATCGCCCACGATTTCAATCACGAGGTCGCCCTCGAGCCAATCGCACGCGGTTGTGCCTATGCGCGAAATAAGCAAAAGCGCCTTTGGGGCACCTGTCATCGGCGCACTTACGCGCGCCAAGTGCTGAAGAAGTCGCCACGTCTCGTCGCGTGAAACAATCGCGCCCTGAATGTCCTCTTCCTGCAGGTCGATGCACTGGACAATGTGCTCGTAAGTTTTCATCGTTGTCATTGCGACGGTTCCAGGGCTAACGCTTCGTACAAAAAGGTAAGTCGCTCCGCGAGTTCGGCGTTATCTGGCTCCTCTTGGCATGCATTGATCAGAGCCAATCTCGCATCCTCCAGCATGCCGAGCGTGATGAGCCAGTCTGCTTTCTCCGCACACACTTTGGCTTTCTTCGAAAGAGCAATACTCGCCAGCGCACGTGGCTCCGGACGCCTCGCGGCCTTCGGCGAGGACCTCCCCTCCTTGAGCCATGCGTCGTACGACGCGCGCGAGGAAGATCGCGAAAGGGTGCGGTAAGCCTCCACTCCGCGCTTGAACACCTCCGTCGCAAGACGCCGAAGCTCGCCGTCCTCCTCGACATAACGGTCCGGGTGGTACATCAGCGAAAATGTGTAAAATGCACCCTTAATGACACCGCCATCCGCATCGGGAGAAACGCGCAAGATCTCGTAGTAGCTCTTGGTTTTCACCATTTCGAGCCAGGCACGAAAGGCATCGGGTGAAGGCATGCGCGTTGTCCAGATTACACTACCTAAGTGTATAGCGCGTGGCGCTGCATCATCCGCTCAAGCTCGCTCGGATCGGCTTGAATCGCAAAAGGCTTTAGACGAGCGACCCCATACGCTCCTGCCACGTGATCCTCCGCGCGCACATTGAGCATACCGTTCACATCAAGTTCGAAAGTGACACTCACCCGAAGCTCACCTCGTGGAAGTGCCGGAAGATCAGAGAGCTCGACTTCTCCAAGGTATGTATTCTGTGCAAACTGCATTGATTCGCCTTGCGAAACGCGAATAATGACGCGCGTTTGGTGATCGCTCGCGGTAGAAAAAACGCGCGTACGGTCGCAAGGAACCTGGGTGTTGGTTTCGATCAACCGATCGCAATAGCCGCCTGCGGTTTCCACACACAAGCTAAGCGGCGTGACGTCGATGAGCAGTGGCACTTCTGTTCCCACGCGCGTAGTCACTGGCGGCACTCGATTTGTATCTTCCACTGGTACGATCGAGCTGCCAGGGCGAGGTGCGGCAATACGTGGGGGCGGCGGTGTCGATCCTCGCTGTGTGACATCACTTGGAGGGGGTGGAACCAAAGAGTCCGTGCGAATCGAGGGTTCCTCCACTGGCGGCAGCTCCTTTGGCACCGGCACATGCGAGGGTTTCCCTTTTCGTCGTGACAAAACGTGCGCCTGGATTGCGGCGCCAAGAGCCACAACCTCGTCGGGATGAACCTTCAGCAACGGTGGACGTTTGAAGAACGTTTCTACCGTGCGCGGCACAAGCGGCATACGCGTCGACCCTCCCACGAGCAGGACGTGATCGACATCGATTGCTCGTAGATGTGCGCGCTCCAATGCAATCGTCGACACCTCGAACGTTCGATCAATGAGCGCACGCGCGAGGTTTTCGAGCTCTTCCCGCGTAAGACGAAACACAAATGGCAACGTTCGCCCGTCTTCTCCCCAAGCTACGTGCGACAAATCTGTGGTTGCTTCATCGTGTGACGACAGTTCGCACTTGAGCCGTTCTGCGGCCACGCGAAGCGCACCCACGGCGGAAGGAAACCCGGCAACACTCACGCGATGCTTCTGAAGCAACTCTGTCGTCATGCGATCGACAATCAATTGGTCAATGTCATCGCCTCCAAGTGCCGTGTCGCCCGCGGTTGAAAGCACTTCAAACACGTTGCCAGCAAGATCCAAAATCGTGATGTCAAATGTGCCCCCACCAAGATCGTAAATTGCAACCCGCTCATTACGATTAAGCGTACTCCCACTTGCATCGAGAAAATGTCCTTGCCCATAGGCAAGCGCTGCCGCGGTCGGCTCATTTAGAATGCGCAGAACCTCAAGTCCCGCAAGCTTGCCCGCGATCTTCGTCGCAGCGCGCTGGAGGTCGTTGAAGTTCGCTGGAACTGTGATGACGGCCTGCTCAACCTTGGTCCCCAACGAATGCTCTGCCATTTGACGCACGGCTCGAAGAACGAACGCGCTGATCTCAGGAAGAGTGAAGCTCTCGTTGCGTACCTGAACGACGACGTCGTGGTTCGGGCCCTCGGACAGCGCAAACGGCAAACGCGTACGGGCGCGTTGAACATCGTCGCTCTCCCACGCGCGCCCGATAAGGCGCTTGACCGAAAAGATCGTGTGCTTTGGATCCAAGAACCGACGGGCCACCGCGTCATGTCCCACAAGGACGCCACGCGCGGGTTCAAAGGCCACAACAGAGGGAATCAGCCTGCGATCGTCTTCCGTCGCAACCGTAAACGCCTCGCCGTTGACAACGGCCGCCGCCACTGTGTTGGTGGTCCCGAGATCGATACCAATCGCCGCCGCCATGCAAGTATCATAAGCGAGATTGACAAGATTGACCCGGCCCTGCTCACCCCACGACGCAAAGCTGTGCGCGACTCCGCGACTTCAAGTACGCATCGACCCCAGCTGCAACGCGCCTTCCATCCGCAATCGCCCACACGACAAGCGACTGGCCGCGTGCATTGTCACCCGCCGCGAACACCCCTTCGACGTTCGTGTGCCCTTCTGCCGTCGTTACAATGTTGCCCCGCGGATCAACCGAAAGACCAAGCGCATCGACCAACCCGCTTTTCTCCGATCCAACAAATCCCATCGCGAGTAGCGCGAGATCGCATGGAATTTCCATAAACGATGCGGAGGTTTCCACGATGCGGCCTGCTTCGAACTTCGCGCGCGCTGCATTTAGGTGGGTGACGCATCCGTCAGCTCCACCAAAGGACTTCGTAAGGACCCCAAAGTCGCGCTCTGCGCCTTCTTCGTGCGATGACGATGTGCGCAAGATA
>JAHFDX010000489.1 GCA_023248785.1 Myxococcales bacterium | reverse complement strand
CCGCGGGCATCCGCGAGGATGTCTTCTGTCGAGCATCCCTCTTTGGTCGAAATCGGCAGCTCCGCCAACTTCCATGAACCGTTCGTTTCGCGCGCCCACACGCCTTGCTGACCGTCGGTTAGGGCATACACAACGCCGTTTGGCGAAACGACTGCGCGGCGTATCGCATGCAAGTCTTCAGGCATATCGAGAGCCATCCATTCCCGCCCGTCATACATCGCTCCATAGGGCATCGCTCCATCGGGTTGGTCGGGTTGGTCCACTCTGTGTCCGAAAACGAACACGCGATCACGCGCACCTGCGACGTATTGAGGAACTGCCGCCACGCCGTTCGGGGCCGCGGGAAGCTTAAGCGTTTGTTTGCCGGTTCGCGTCCACTGAACCACAGTGGGCCGCTCGACTGCGTTGTTGCCCGAGATGTCGTCGTGCTTTGTCCCTACCACGAGAAGACTCCCATCAGGAAGGTTTGCCGCGCCAACGAGGCGCGCGCCCTCGGGTAGTATCTTCACGTGCTCGCCCGTGATCTTCGAAAAATCTGGACCACCGTACATATACGCAACCAATGGTTCGCCCACCGGCGAGTTCACGATTCCAGACACGCCTCCGTACTCCGTGCGCACGGTTGACCACGCGCCATTGCGCAGCACGCGAATGCTGAACGATTCCGATCGCTCCGCGTACCTTAGCGAAACCGCAATGGGATCGCGCCCTTGATCCGCGGTGTAAAACGCGAGCCCCTCGTGCTTTGGCACAATCGATTGGAAGAAACTCGTCTTATCCACTGGCCCCGTCGCCGTAAGCTCACCCACCCACAACGAATCTGACCACCGCCGCGCGAGATACGTTGTGTCATGACCAGCAGGGATGAGCGCAAGGTTCGCTTGGCTCACTGCGTGCGTGTAGAGCTTCAATGGCTGTGTCGACTCGGGAGGAACTCGTGTCGGCGATTCAATGGCCGCGGCTCGTACAACAGTTGGCTCGGGCCGCGATGCGTGCCCGCAAGCCGTGAGCGCAAGGATCGGCGCGACTACAGCGCCAAGGAGCATTCGCGTTTTCATGGTTCGTTCCTTTCCGTATCCACTGAGACGCTCGCCGATTGAATCTCGTTCCTCAAAGCGTACGCCATGGTCAAAGGACTTGCCCGCCATTTGCTGGAACAGGCGCGATTCTGTACAAGCGGTAGCGCGTTTCGTCACCATTCTTGCACGCCTGAATAAGCCACAGCCCTCTTCGGTCCGCGGCGATGTCGTGGCCGTAGCACCCGCTCGAATCAGGAAGCGGGATGTGCGTCCATGCGCCCTTTGGCGAACGGCGCCACAACTCCTTGTCGACGTTTGCTCCCTTCGCGCCATTTGGGACGAGGGCGTACAATGCTCCGTCAACGCCTCCCATTACCAAGTTTGCGCGTGGAAGGGCATCATCCGGCCCAACTTCCGACCACCCATTTCCGTCGAATGTGGCGACGTACATTTGTGCCTCATCTTTTTCCGCGCACCTGCGGTTTCCGACGACGTAGGTACGCGGACCTGCAGCAAGCGCCCGTTCGGGATCGGCTTTGCATGAGGCACGTACCGGAAGTTCCTCAACATGTGTGCCCGCTCGGTCCCATACGAGGACTTTCGGATTTCGTACGTCTCTCGCTTCGAGACCTCCAGGCGGTTCATCATTTTCACCCGTGGCAACGACGATCACCCGTCCGTCACCACCGTTGGCCACTGATCGAGTGGTGCGTTCTGGGGCTCCGAGCACGGGCTTGCCCTGCATATCGATAAAGCGCGACGAGAAGTAGGGGGCAATCACAAGCTGGCCGGATGGCGCTCGAATAAGTGACCCGAACGATCCATTCGAGTGATGAATCCGGGTCCATGAATCGCCGGTCCTTCGCAAAATCGTAAACATTGGAACGCGATGGCGACTATCCGCGGCAACGACAATTTCGGTGTCTTCGACCTTAGCGTAATAGACAAGCGATGCCTGACCGGGCGCGCCCGCGCTTTCCACGAGCGCAGTACGGTCTTCGAGACCATTGGCGCCAATCGCCATAAGAAATGTATCGTTTGGGTTCTTTGCAGGTGTGCGAAATACGTATGTGGTTTCCGGCGACGCCGCGAAGCGAATGTAGTCCGCCGTTTGCACATGAAGTGAAAGTGTGAACGAAGGCTCTGACGGTCGCGGTGGGTTTGTCTCTACGATTGCGGCTTGAACAACTGCAGATGGCTGCAAGCACGCTGAGGGCGCGCAGGCCACGAGACCGAAGGCAAAAATCAGCGTGTAGGCTCTCATGGTCCAATTTCTTTTTACGATACGTGCCAAGTTACAAATCACCTTCGCTTATCGTGATTGCACCGCCAACGACGACGTCATCTTCCGATTCTGATCGCGGGTGTTCGACCTTCTCATACGCAACGCTCCAATGAATCCGCGAGCCAGAAGGCAAATCCCCCAGCGCGAGTTTGAGCGACACCGCGCCGCGATCATTCGTTGAGGCGCCTGGGCGATTGTCTTCTGCGAGCAATCGCAGAACCGCCCCCGAAAGAACGCGTCGCATGCGCCAATGGCGTGTGAGATACCGGTGCTCTTCGGCGACCCGCACTCCACGAGAATTGAACGCCTCTGCGCGCACGACCAACCTGCGAAAGAGATCGCCCGTTGGAACGGCATGGCCTACGCCGGTGGGCGTGAGTGTCATCGCCACAGTCCCCTGTGCGTCTTGCGACGCAGCGACCCGCACGGCTGTTTGGATCATCGTTTTCGTAACTTCGAATGTATGCTTTCGATGCGTTCCCTTGGGTCCCTGTATGAGCGGCATGTGGCAGCTCGCGCATGCGGCAGGCGCAGGCGCCGTCGCTTGTTCACGAATGGTGGACTGCATGAGTTCTCGCCCATGCGGAAAGGAAAATTCGTGGCAACTCGCGCACGCCTTGTTCGAACCAAACGCCTCAAGTCGCGTGACGGGATGCGGAGCCGTTTTCGGAGATTCGCCCGACCGGACAGGCGACGCGAGCGTTGCTTGGCCCAAAGGCACATGACACGTAACGCACGCGACACCAATCGCTCCGACGTTGGTGGGTGGCTCTTTGGACGAATCGGCTTCAGGAGCATGGCATCCTCGACAAAAACCGAGAGGCTCAATCGCAAGTGCGCGTTGATACGCAGGATCCGTGTGCGCCTGCTTGTGAAGCGACGCATTCCACTCTGCCGCGATGTCTCGATGGCAGTTGATGCACGAGGCGTTGAGCGCCGCCGGGTCCTTCGCGTTGCGTTGAACAGGTGAGGGGTGGGGCAATGCGAGATCGGCATAGGAGTGCCCGGAAGCAGGCATGGTAATCGCCGCAACAACCGCTAACGCCACACCCATTCCAAACCACCCAGGGAGCCGCATTCAACCTACCTCGTTCGCCCCATTGGACGTCCTATGCCTCATATCTGTTCCAAGGTGCCTTCTGTGACATGGACGGTTGAGAAGGAGGCACGCGTTGGCAAGTCGGCAACTTTCGCTATTTTAGGCCCTCGAGACAACGCAGGAAACCCTTGCCGCAGTCCTTCTTCAAGCACTCGACCATCGTGTCGCGCCCCTTTTGGTTCATGCCCGATAGATACGACAAGCACCGGTTTTTGCTTACATCGGCGCAATATGAGCCAACGACGCTGCACTCGTACTCTGCGCTTTTGTCGACACACGCGCTCATCAGCGCCTCGTGGCCACATTTGTAAAACTTGCACGAGTCGCAAGCCTTGCCCGTTGCCTTTTGCAGACATGCATCGGCCTCTTGTGCCAACCGCGGCTTAAAATACGCGTTGTAGGCGCTGCATCGTCTTTGCGC
>JAHFDX010000488.1 GCA_023248785.1 Myxococcales bacterium | reverse complement strand
GTAAAGTGCTGGGGTTACAACGGCGCCGGCGGACTGGGCCTTGGCGACACGAACCACCGCGGTGACGACGCGAACGAGATGGGTGACAAGTTGCCCAAGGTGGATCTGGGAACCGGACGCACGGCCAAGGCCCTATCGGCGGGCGACGAGCACACGTGCGCGATTCTCGACGACAACAGCGTAAAGTGCTGGGGTCGGAACACCTACGGTGAACTGGGCCTTGGCGATACGAACGACCGCGGTGGCGGCGCGAACGAGATGGGTGACCAATTGCCCAGGGTAGATCTCGGTGCGAAGTAGCGGCAGGCAGCGGCGTTAGGCGCGCAGCGGAACCTTTGTCCGGGCCCCTCGTCGACGATTCGTCCGCTCAGGCGAAGAGGAGCAGAGTCGGACGCGCAATGGGACGCGGGACGGCACACGCGACGATCGGGGACGCTTGCTCCCCTAATCCAATGCGAGAAGCGCGGGCGCTCTCCTCGCACTCCTCAGCACCGAAAAAAAAGGGCGACTCCCGCCAAATGGCACGACCACGCCGGTTGTGCTGGTTGCGCTTGGTCGGCGCAGGGGTTTTCCGCCTTGCCTCTTCCCGGGCAATTGCGCATCGATCAGGTGGAACAACACGATATTGTGATCATCCTTGGGATGATCATTCAGGCGTTGCAAATACGGGCGCGTTTTTCATCGGCGAAAGCGCCGTTGCATCGAAGACGCTCGAGCGACCGTACAAATCGGTTACGCGAACCTTGCCGACGAGTTCGGACGGCACTCCGGACCACAACGCATAAACGGGTTTGCCACCCACCGTGAATTGAAACTGTCCTGGAGCGATTTTCTTCGCGCTTGTGAACGTTCCGAGGGTGCTTTCCACGAGGCGATTGATCCAAAACGTCCAATAGATTTTCGATGCGAAGAAGCTCTGAGTATCGCTGAAGAAGCGCGTCGCTCCGGCCGCGAGCCCGACTACGTATCGGCGAAAATACCACGGAGCCGCTTCCGCTTCTGTCCGCTGCAAAAGAACGTGCCCAGCGTCCGAGGGTGCCGGTGCCGGTCGTTCGGGATCCTGAACCATCACCCCAAATTCCGTCATCCACACTGGCTTGCTCATGCCGAGCAGCGAACGAAGGGTTGTGATCTGCGTCTCGAGGTACTCGTCCTCATCCTCATTGGGCTGATTTTTCCCTTGGTTGTAGTGCGCTGCGATCACATCCACCGTGTCGGCTCCGCCTGCCTTGGCAAACTCTGACCAGAACGCGCTCTCGGGAGTGTTCTTCCAAAGCGCAATCCCCGCTCCGCCATTGAGCACCTTGCACGTCGCACAGCTCGCCAATACAGCCTGGCGTGCCCTGCTCATGAGCGTTACAAAGCCCGACGGGTTGTTTCGATATCCTCCACAGTCTGCACCTTCTGGTTCGTTGAAGATCTTCCAATACGCCACGGGGCGTTTGAGGCCAGGAGCATCGTCGACTCCATCGCCATCGTAACGTTCCGCGGCTCTTTGCACGAAGCGCGCGAAGGCATCGAGGTCGTGGATTTGGCTCATGCGACCGCCCTTAGCAAGGTAGAACGGGTGGGTTCGAAACCTGATCCCAGTCTGCAAACGGCATCACATTGGCGATGAACTCGAGTCCGGCCGCTTGGGTCGTCGAGATCATGTCGTCGAGCAAGTCAAATTTATAACTTCCGGGCTCCACCTCGATCATGCCCCATGGAACCATTTGCACGTCGCGGATGTAGTGCATCCCGCCGGCCGCGAGGTTGGGGAACACCTGGCTCATTCGCTCGTCGAGAGAGGAATGTGCTGAGTCGACCCAACTCGCGTTGTCGTAGAAGATTTTTGGACCCTGTGCACGCACCGCGTCGGTAGCGGTGCGCCCGATTTCTAGGAAGTGAACTGCGCCGATGACCGAAAAGTGGTTTGCGTCCACGCTCGGTAAAGGCGCCGTCTTGACCCACTGCTCGACCTTCTTCGCCTCGTCACTCTCGGCGAGCGTTGGAGACGGAGGGGAGTCCCGGTTGCCGCGTCGGACGAAGCATCCGCACCAACATCGGTCGACGAATCGGCAGCGGTTGCACTCTGGCGCTCATCCGATGTGCATGCAAACGCGGCAAGAGCCATGACGGGTAAGGACCGTCGTAAACGCATGATTGCCCCCGCCGAAGATTGTGACCTCGTGCGACGTATTTTTGCAAGGTATTCTTCGCGTTGCGGAGTCACGCGGAGGCAGTCGCCGCCTCTCGTTGGAGCATGAAGTTCACGACGGCGAATTGCGCTCAACGGATCGTTCTGGTTGTGCCAGTACGGCCCAAAGGGCGTTGTTCTGCGTCAAGTGCGTTCGCGATCGCTCATGCGACCGAGCATCGCCGCGGGCCCGCGATTGCACATGTCATCCGGCGCATGCAGACACAAGGAGAATCTCCTGTCGTAAATAGGATCAAGAATGGCGTGTCCCATACTGGCCGCAGTGGGTGGCAGCGTTATTTTTAGCCCTGTAAATCAGCCACCAGGAGGATCCTAATGGTTCAAGTTGGTCTAGTTGTTCGCCTTGTTGCCAAACGCGGCCGCGGTGCTGAAGTTGCGGCGTTTCTGAAGTCGGCAACGCTCCTCGCTCAAGCCGAAGAATTCACACCCGCATGGTTCGCGTATCAGGCGGACGAAAACACCTTCTACATCACCGACGTGTTTGCGAACGAAGCCGATCGGAATCGTCATATCGAGGGTCCTATCGCCGCGACACTGATGGCGAACGCACCTGAGCTTTTCGCGCAGCCGCCGGAGATCATCCCAGTAAACGTGCTCGGCGCCAAACTGTAGTGCTCAAATTTTGCTGCGTGCTCACGGTGGGTTGCGTCGGTCGTCTCGCTGTCGCTTCCCACCGGTTACGCACACATTCATCCCATTCGTGTTCATCGCGATTCAGGCAAGCTTAGGCGTGCATCCGCTCAGCAAAGGAATTTAGGAAATGAGTAACGAAGTACAGGGTCGATTCAACCGGGTGAACCAACACAACCTCCACTACGTTGACGAGGGCAGTGGCCAACCGCTGGTTCTCGTGCACGGGTGGGGTTTTGACCTCACGTGCTGGCGTCCGATGATCGAGCGCTTGGCTACCGCGTCATCGCCATCGATATCCGTGGCCACGGGCGATCGCAGCCGGCCACTTCGGGGTACACGTTGAAAGACTTGGCCTCGGATCTCTCTGAGCTGATCGCCCAACTCCCGGAGCCTCCGGTACTGATCGGTCATTCGTTGGGCGGATCGATCGTGCAGCAATTCGTGGCGGAGCATCCAAATGCTGCGCGCGCGATCATCCTTATGGATTCGGATCTCAACGCGTCGCTTGCCAAGCGTTTAATCATGGGCACCGCAAGTAGGATCTCCGCCTGGGCGATGCGCTTTTTCGCAGTTATTTTCGGGTCGAAGCGTTCCCTCCGGTTCTACCCACCGCTTCTCAACCTCGTCACGTACGGCAGTGGCTGGCGCAAGGCCCACCCGGAATTTCTAAAGGAAGCCGCCGACCGGTTCCTCAATAATAACGTGAAGGATCTAGTCTGGAGCTTGGTTGCTTGGGCCTCCCGCCCCGATCTCACGGCAAACTTGGCCGCCGTTTCGTGCCCAGCGCTGCTCATCCGTGGCTCGAAAGACCTGGTGATCGCCCATGCAAGTGTGCAAGCGTTGTCCCGAGCGATCCCGCGCTCCAGGCTCTTGGTCGTCGAAGGTTCGGGACACGCGATCCTTTCAGAGCAACGCGACGTCGTCGTCGGCATGATCGACTCTTTCCTCCAGCAGCCCCACGCAAAAGCGGAGCTGGATTCGGCGGCTCGAGACCGCG
>JAHFDX010000020.1:8215-15466 GCA_023248785.1 Myxococcales bacterium | reverse complement strand
TGGACTTCGAGGCGATCGAAACCGCCGCGCGTCGGGAGGCATTGCGCATCGCAGCAAAGGCGGTGCAAGCGCGACTCAACACATCCGACCGCGTGGGTCCGACGGCTGCCTGTCCGCGATGTGAGAAGCCGGCTCGCTATGCGGGCCGACGCCGGAAAGAATTCACGAGCGTACTCGGAGCTCTTCTCTTGGAACGCGCGTACTACTACTGCGAAGCGTGCGAGACGGGTTTCTGCCCGCGCGACCTGGCGCTCAACATGGGCGGCACGTCGCTGTCGCCGGCGGTTACCAAGATGGTTGGCTTGGTGGGCGCGATGGTGAGCTTCGAAGAGGGCCACGAGCTGCTCCACGAGTTTGCGGGTGTAAGGATGCCAACCAAACACGTCGAGCGCGCCGCCGAAGCGCTTGGTCGCGAAATCGCGGACGAGGAAAAACGTCTTGTCGAGTCGCCACCGGCGGATGAGTCGACCCCGCCCACGCTGTATCTCGGCATGGATGGCACGGGCGTGCCGATGCGCACGTCGGAGCTCGAAGGGCGCGCTGGCAAGCAACCGGACGGCTCGTCGAAGACGCGGGAGGTCAAGCTCGTGACGGTCTGGAGCGCCGAGGGTCGGGACGAACAAGGAGTCCCCGTGCGCGATGACGGCTCCGTGACGTATTCCGCGGCCATCGAAAGCGCGGCCAGTAAGGACACGGGAGCGGAGCCTTCGGCGTTTGCCGCGCGTGCACTGCGTGAAGCGATGCGTCGTGGTTTCGATCGCGCCACGCGCCGCGTCGTCCTCGGTGACGGCGCGCCTTGGATCTGGAACGTCGCCAACGACCACTTCCCAGACGCCGTGCAGATTGTCGACCGCTTCCACGTCAAGCAACACCTGTCGGACGTGGCGAAGGCGATTTGGGGACCCAAGAGCGAGTCGTGCAAGCCCTGGACGAAGGCGAGGTACGACGAGCTGGACGGTGGTGATCTCGATGCCGTGCTGCGCGCGCTACACGTCCATACCGAGGTCAAGGAAGCACGACAGTGATCGATTACATCACCATCAATCGTGACCGAATGAAGTACGCGGAATTTCGCGCCGATGGGTTGTGCACGTCGACCGGCGTCGTCGAAGCGGGTTGCAAGGTGGCCATCGGAACAAGGTGCAAACGCACCGGCATGCACTGGACCGTTGCCGGTGTCGACGCGATCATCGCGTTGCGCTGCTGCAAACTCAGTGGTCGCTTCGAAGACTTCTGGGAACGCCGCGCAGAGCGTGCCCAACGGAGGGCCGCCTGATCTGGGCTCCGTATACGAAGACCGTATCCCTCGCCCGACACCGTTGGCCGTATCCGTTTCCGGCGCCGCATCCGTATCCGTAACCGCCACCGTATCCGGTACGAAACGGGCTTCGAGCAAAGGGATGGCTCACACCGCAAAGCGCACACGTCGCGCCGACGGATCATCACAGCGGCGTTTTGCGTCAGCCGTCGTCACGCCGTCTGCGCTGTAAAGCGGCATGAGCCATCCCTCCACTCGAAGCCCTCTTCCTCACCACTCCCTCCAAGTCTTTCACGTCGCACGCGAGCTCCTTGTCGCTGTACGCGATGCGAATATCCGCGATGCAAAGCTTCGCGATGAAGCCACACGGGCTGCAAAGAGCACGTGCCTCAACATCGCGGAAGGAGCAGCGCGAATCACGCGTGCCGATAAGGCCCGCGCATACACCGTCGCCCGTGGCGAAGCCGCCGAGGCCGGTGCGGCCATCGAAATTGCTGCCCTTCTCGGAGCCGCTTCCCACGACGATGAAGTCCGCGTCGTGGCTCTCGCCTCGCGCGTCGTCGCGATGCTCTCCCGGCTCACGCGGTAGCTCGCATCCGCCCGCGCACGGATACGGGCTCGGGTTTCGGATACGGCCCCGGATAGGGATACAGGCAACGGTTACGGTGTCGGATGCGGATACGGCTAACGGTTACGGCCTCGGGCCAGGGTATCGGCGAACTGGCTGTCTCACGATTTTGGCGTGCGCCCCCAGGCAGGTCATCCTCAGATCCGGGCGTGCCCAAGGAAGGAGTCCGCCAAAGCCGTTCATCTCGCGAAAATTCGCGATACCCGGTTGCGCGATTCGGTAAAAATTGAGCTCCCATCGCGTTCCGCGAGATCGTGCGCACGGGGTTCTCCTGCGAGTTGCAGTGCGGTTTCGAGATACTCCTCTACTTGATACGCAAGCGGACGCCGCGCGGTGAGCGTGACTTGGATCAGAAGGGCAGTTGGAGCGCGCGTTTAGGTTAGAATCGCGACCTCTTCGGGGGTCACAAAAGGCGCGCCGTCGTCGATGCGCGCGGGTCACTCCTGGGTCGTTGTGATGCTCTGCAAGGACATAGCCTCATCTCGCCACATTGGCTGAACCGGGCCCACTATCCTGACGTCGTCGATTCACTTTCCAGGGCGGGTCGCGGCCCGTTTCAGCTACCCAGATGGGGTCTACTGCACGGACTGGCTGGCAGCTCAAATCGGAATTTATACGAGGCATCGATGCTATTCTTAGGCTGGCGGGGGATAAAGGGCCGGCGGCTACGGGCCGTAGTCAGCCATGCGGCTCTACAATTCGCGTGACGAATCATCCCGTTGAAAGAAGAAAACGCATGATGGTCGGAACTGCACGATCTCGG
Organism: Myxococcales bacterium; assembly: GCA_023248785.1. GTDB lineage: Bacteria > Myxococcota_A > Polyangia > Polyangiales > Polyangiaceae > JAHFDX01. The sequence continues at coordinate 12,817 of JAHFDX010000020.1, read as the reverse complement.
CAGGTTGGCACCGGCGTTGTCTCCATGGTGCTCGGCGTCTTCACGTTGTCGCAGTCCGCGTACGCGGGGCAAGAGCGTTATCGAATCTACTGCCGCGGAGGACCAAGCGGGCTCGACGTCCGTTACGTTGCAGCTGGCGAAACGAAGGCCCCGCACCTTGAGTTCAACATGACAAAGAAGGGGTCCGTTGCTGGCGAATCGGGCAACCTCGGTCCAGGAGAGTGCGCGTTCAAGGATCGCGCGTTCCGCAACGATGAGCGGCAGAAATTCGTCGTTGCTGTGCCCGCAATCGGCGGGATCCATTTCAAAGCGACGCAGGCCACGGCCGGAAGCGAAATGACTGCCCTGGTCGATGAGATAGGAATGTCGGACGCCTCGGGCACTGCACCTGAACGTCAGCTCCTTGCCAGTGCATACGACCCCAAGAAGACGCTCGTATTTGAACTTGACGAGGCGAAGGTTGCACCCGACAAATGGAAGGCCACGTGGGTCCAAGACCCAACGGCGCCAACACCAATTTCGATCGTGGGAGCGCCGGTGAATTTCTCGCTTGTCTCGGCTTGTTCCGAGCCATGCAATCCGACACTCGCTCCAACGGCGGGCACCGTTTTTCGAGGTGCCCAACCCTCGCTCGAACAGTTTCGATACTTGCGTGATGTCGCCGGCGTGCGAACGATCGTCGACTTGAAGTACTGGTCGCTCGGCACTGCAAAGGGGAAGAAGCTGGTTGACGAGGCGAATAACGATGCGGGAAAGCCCAACCTCAAATTTGTCAGCTACTCGTGGAATCCACTCGTCACTCCCGGCGATAGTGAAATCGACAAGCTCCTGGTAATCCTCAAGACAACAAAACAAACCGGTAAGGCGGCCTATGTCCATTGCCTTCTCGGTCGAGATCGCACGGGGATCATTGGTCGCACTCCATCGCGTAATCAATGAAGGGTGGAAGCCCCAAGCCGCCTACGATGAAGCGTATCGCCATGGCTTCGACAACGCTGCAAGGGCGCTATTCACGCCCATGTTCAAGTACTTTGTCTCGCGCACGAGCCAGTACGGTTCGGTCAAGCGCATGGACGACTAGTCCTTTGAGCGCTGCAAGCCAGCGGGCGGATGGCGGAGCAATACGCTCCACGTTCAAAGGACTCGTTCACAGACGATCGACTCGACAGGTCCACTCGGCTTGCATGCTGAAACCGCTCGAGCTCGGTTGCGTCGTGCGCCGACCCACAGTTGAGGTGATAGCGAGGTGATGGCGAGGTGATGGATGCGCATTTAGAACGGAATGTCATCCTCACCTGGACCAAAATCATCAACCACTGGCTCCGGTCCGGGCGGAGCAGAACCGCCTCGTGGGCCTGCTCCGGTGGTCCCCCCAGCTCCCCCAGATGCGCGTGGTGCATAGTCGCTCGGTGTGGCGCCTTCTGAACGCCTTCCACCGGCGAGGATGATGTTGTCGGCCACAACGCGCGTCATGTAGCGTTTCTCGCCGTTCTTTTCGTAACTCGTTGTGCGCAATTTACCTTCCACGAGAATCGTCGACCCTTTCGAGAGAATCTTCGCCAGCGCTTCCGCTCGGCGACCCCAAATTTGCGCCGAATGCCATTCGGTGAAATCGGTCCAGTTGCCGGCCTTGTCTTGTCGTCTCTCGGTCGTCGCCAGGCGAAGTTCAAGCACGGCTTGACCGCTTGGGAGCACCTTGAGGTCGGGATCCTGCCCCAAATTTCCGAGCAGCATGACTCTGTTCAATCCTTCCGCCATCGTGTGCCTCCTTGCAAATGAGGCCTGTACGTTTACGCGAGCGCTCCGCGCGACGCTAGACCCTCGATGGACAAAGGATGCAGCTACTTGGCGATATTCAAGTGCACCCTCGGGTGCCGCTGAAGGGTCGCGAGGTAGGGCTTAAGCGCATCTTCGACCGCCGTTGCCATGACTTGAGCGCCCCGGTGATTGGGATGCAAGGTGGCGGCCTTGTTACAGTAGGTTGCGTAGCGCCAGCTTTTCGTCTTTTCGAACAGCTTCACGCATTCCGGAATGCGCTGGAATTGAACGTCATCCTTATCTGTGATCGACCAAACCTGAGACTGAGAGCTTCCGTATCCACCCGCCTCGCTGTACGGCCACTTTGCAAACAAGATTTTGCGCCCATGATTTGCGGCAGATACTTCGCCCACCGCTTTTTCAATCGCCGCGTTCGATGCATCGTAAAATGCGCGTGAACGCCCCTTCAGATCGAGATCCATGTTGAAGCAATTGTGCTCACACCAGAGATTTTGGACCTCCAAAAACGTTGTCGCTGCCAGAAAGCCACTCGGGTTCTTCGTGAAGAGCGGGTAATACCCAACATCCACAATGACGGCGTTGGGAAATCGTAGGGCCGCTTGCTCGAGCAAACTTTTCACCGCCCCGTAGCACTTTTTCGAGGCGCGTTGCGAGATGTCCGCTTTCGATGAGTTGCCCCCAAGGATGCGCTCGCCTTCGAAATCGTTGATGCACCCGTTGAGCATCACAACATCAACCGTGTGCGGGTTCCTTACCTCTTCGAGCTGAGCACCAATCGTCGGGAGGGACGACGGAATCTCACTGCTGTGAAGCCCACCGTGCGTGGGGTGTGCGCGAAGCTCAGCGCCAGACTGTGCGTGAACCGCTCGAGTGACTCGCCGCGACAATTTCTCAGCAAGCCACTTTTGGACGAGCTTGGTCGCCTTATGCCCTTCAGACAGCCCCTGCCCCCACATCACAGAGTCGCCGATAGCGACCAGGCGGAGCGGCGTTGCTTTGCCAGACCCCACCGTATCTTCCACGCGCGGTTCACTCGCGAGCGCCGGTGAGCCAATACAAAACAGGAGCAAGCCGGCCAGTCCGGCCAAGGATCCACAGCGCGCTTTCATCGAAACCTCCCGACCGAAATACGGACGTAAAGGGATTCGACCTAAGGCCAACCGACTCCATGGAATAGCACCCATGGAACGGCAGAGGTGGACCCGCCGAAAATGTGACTTCCCCTGCGAAAAGGCAAGAAATTACTGGGCTGTGAGCGTCGCAGTCAGATGGTTCGATTCATTGCCAGCCGCGTCGGCCATCCACAGCGCAAGAGTATAGCTGCCCGCAGTCGGGAGATTGAACATGAACCCAAGAATCACGGTTCCTTCGCCCGCACCATTGACGCCCTGGGCGTCGCTCCCTGGAAGCGCCTGTTTTTGGCCGGAGCTCAGCGTGATTTCGCCCTTTAGCGTTTTTGCGTCCTTGTCGGGATCCACGAATTTTAATGTGCCGGTCAGCGTCTCTGTCTTGCCGACGGTCAACGTAGTGGTCGCAAGTTTGAGGTCGGAAACCACAGGCGCGGTGCCTGCCGGAACGGCCGGAGCGCCTGTGCTTCCACACCCGCCGATCGTAATGGCTATGGCAATAAGTGTAGCTCGATTCATCGAAGCCTCCGGCATTCGCATACCATCCGCCCGTCAAAGCGCAATGCTGCAAACTGCGCGCTGAACTAGGATTGGCCAATGGCCACGCTCTATCGGCGTCTTCTCGGCTCGGCCTTCGATGGAATGCCTGACGTCTTGCGCAGTTTTCACGACCGACCCGAAGGGGGAAAGGCATGCGGCGAAGTTCGCGTAACGCGCGGGACTACGAGACTCGCGCGCACGATTGCAACGCTCGCTGGTTTTCCGCCCGAGGGTGACAGCATGCCGCTGACGGTCGAAGTTCTCGTATCGGGCGAACGTGAAAGCTGGATTCGCAGCTTCGGATCGCACATTTTTTCGACAGCTCAATGGGTAAAAAACGGCAGGCTTGTTGAGAGATCGGGCGCGATGAATATGGTGTTCGAAGTAAAGGCGAGTTCGAGAGGCATGCACTTTCGATCGATTTCCGCCTCGATGGTTTTTGTCCCCCTGCCAATGGCGCTCGTTCCACGCGCAGAGGTTGACGCCATCGGTGACGAAGCGGGGTGGAGCATCGACGTCCGCATTGAGGCCGCGGGAGTGGGACCTCTGGTCCGATATCAGGGCCGCGTGCGTCCGGTTTAGCTTTCCCTTCTCAACGAGCCCCACTCGGTGTAACTCGCGCTGGATGACTTTTCGGCCGCATATTTCAATTGTGATCCCGGTCTACAATGAACAGGCCATTCTGCACGCGGCGATTGTTGACCTTCGCGAGCGCCTGAAGCCCGCGGGGTGGACGTACGAGATCATCGTTTCGGAAAATGGATCCACCGATCGCACGATCGAAATCGGCAACGAACTCGCTGCAAAGTATAGCGATCCCAACGACGGCCCGGTCCGCACGCTCAGCATGGGCGAGCCCAACTACGGCCGCGCAATGCGTGAAGGTATTCTCGCCAGCAGCGGCGAACTCGTCATTTGCGACGAAATCGATCTGTGCGACGCCGATTTTCATCGTCGTGCGATTGAGATTTTGGAAACAGGTGAAGCAGATTTCGTTATCGGCTCGAAGCTCGCTCAGGGCGCCGCCGATGAGCGCCCCATGCTGAGGCACGCGGCTAGCATCGCCTATTCGACACTTCTTAAGATCCTTTTGGGCTTCCGAGGAACCGACACGCACGGCCTCAAAGCGTTCCGAAGGTCAGCCCTCATCGATGTG